>JBFMAS010000448.1:0-3884 GCA_040755575.1 Thermodesulfobacteriota bacterium | reverse complement strand
CTTCATGTGTACACCAATAGCGCCGCATGGTGTAACACGTGCAAGGCGCGAGCGAACCCCGGCGCCGGCGCGATCCGCGCCCAACCTCCGGTACTCACGCCCGCCCGAAGATCGACAGGAACTCGCGCCGCGTCCTCGCGCCGTACACGCGCAGGCTCGCGTCGGCGCGCAGGCCGCCCTGCTCCTGCTGCAGCTCCTCGAGCCGGTCCGCCGGCACCGTGCAGCGCCGCCGCCCGCGGCTGATGCGGTAGAGGCGCGCCGCGTTCTGGCCGAGGATGCGCCGCTTGGTCGCGTCGGTCAGCGCCGGGTAGCCGAACTCCTCCTGCATCGCGGGCGGGATCTCGAGGTTCCTGAAGGCGTCGATCAGCCACTGCGGCGAGCCCCACCAGATCGAGTCCGTGCCCCAGAGGATGTTGCGCGGACCGAGCGCGTTCAGGAGCTGGCCGAGCAGGTGCGCCGCCTGATCCGGGCCCTGCAGCAGCGTGACGGCGAAGGTGCTGCCGATCTCGGCGTAGACGCGGCGGCGCTGCACGCGCGGGATGCTCTCGACGACCTCGAGGAACTCGGTCAAGCCGTCCTTGCCCTCGGGGTGGTCGCCCGCCTGGAAGTAGCCCGAGTGGTAGGCGCAGAACTTGAGCCGCGGCCAGTCGGCGACCGCCTTCGGGAAGTCCGTGGTGCGCACCGACTCCTCGCTGCCCGGCGCGAAGATCGCGGGCAGCCCCTTGTGGCAGTTGATCAGCGTCAAGCCAAGACGCTGCGCCTCCTCGAGCATCGGGTAGGCGATCTGCTCGTCGTCGAGCCGCCAGTTGCCGCTGTACGTGTAGCACTTGAGCGCGCGGCCCCCGAGATCGCGGACCTGGTGCTCGAGGCTGTCGATCGCCGTCGGCGCGCCCGGGGCGGCCTTGGGGTCGATCATCGCCTGCGACAGGCAGCGCTCGGAGCCCGCGAGCTGGTTCACCAGGTCGCGCGTCTGCGACATCACCTCGGGCCCGAGCGGCACGCCGTTCGGCAGCCCGCTGATCACTCCGATCGTCGTCTGGCTGTCGACGAAGGTCTCCTTGACGAAGTTGAGCTGGCCCAGGATCTCGGGGTTCTGCTGGCAGCCCTGCTGGTCGAGGAAGCGGAGGAAGCAGAGGCCGGTGCCGGGGAACATCTGCGTGTCGGCGTGGTGCGTCTGCACGTCGACGATGAAGTCGGCGCGGCGGTCGAGGAGCTCGCGTGCGGCGTCGAGGTCCTCGCAGTGCTGGCGCGACACCGGCATCGCCGCGGCCTCGCCGCCCTGCGGCAGCCCGTTGATCTCGTTCAGCACCCAGAAGCCGACCGCGGTGCCGGCCGCGGTGCGCAGGAACTGCGCGCGCGTCATGCCGTGGCGCTTCGCCTGCTTGTCGGCCTCGTCGGCGATGAGCTTGGCGGTCAGGCGCGCCTTGGCGGAGATCGTCTCGGGCGGCAGCCACTCGCCGTTCGAGACGGGCGTCGTGGGGAACGGCGTCGTCGCGTGATCGTCGCTCGTAGGGCGCTTCATGGGTGCTCCTTCCCGGCCGGGCCGCTGACGGTCCAGCATTCCCCGCGCCCGTCCCGGGCGTAAAGCCACTTCTGCGCGAACGGTCGCCCGCGGCGTCCACGCGGCACGCCGCGCGCGCGGCGCCGCGTCACGCGCCCGGCCGCACCTCGCCCAGGCTGACGATGCCGAGCGCGCTGTCGGGCCACGACCGCTCGCGCGCGCCCTTGGCGAGCACGCGCGCCCAGGCGACCCACGCCTCCCAGGAGAGGCGCTTGTCCCACGACGTGCCCCACGCGCCCAGGATCTCGAGCGCCGTTCGCGCCTCGACGAGCGCGTCGTCCCAGCGCCGCCGTCCGAGCGCGAGCTGCGCGAGCAGGACGTGCGGCTCGGCGACGAACGGGTTGGCGCGCGTCGCCGCGCGCAGCAGCTCCTCCGCACGCTCGGCGTCGTCGCGCTCGCTCGCCTCGCACACCACCTGCCAGTAGAGGTCGCGCGCCTCGCGCTCCGCGCCGGGCTCGAGCTCGGCGCTGCAGCGGTCGAACACCGGCGGCAGCGGCTCGACGCCGCACGCGGCGACGCGCCGCCCGAGCCGCGCGTTGAAGCTCATCCACAGCCCCGGCCGGTTGTCGCCGGGCCACAGCGCGTGCGGGTTGCCGGCGCGTGACGGCAGACCGTCCACGCTCGCGAACAGGCGATCCTGCCATGCGAAGTGCTGCTCGGCGTAGTCCGCCATCGTGACGGTGAGGAAGATGCCGAGCTCGCGGCGCGAGAGCCGCACGCTGCCGCCCCGGCGGAACAGCGAGACCTCCATCCCGTCCTCGCTCTCGCTCTCGCGCAGCAGCTCTTCGCGGCGGATCTCGCACAAGACGTGCACCAGGCGCTCGGCCTCGTCGCCGACCAGCTCGCGCACCGCGGCGCGCCCCTCGGCGCGTTCGGCGTCGAACACCTTCATGCGCACGAAGCTGTTCGAGTAGATGCTGTGCATCAGGCCGAGACGGCAGACGTCGGCCGGCTGGCGCCACGCGGCGAGGATGCGCCAGACGCCGAGCAGGTGGTCGAGGAAGGTGCCGTGCTTGTGCCAGATCTCGCTCGCGCCGTGACGCGCGAGGACCTCGAGGTACTCCGGGAGACGCGGGTCGAGGCGTGCCCAGTCGTGGCGCACGAGGTGGCCCACGTGCTCGGGCGGGTCGGCGGCGTGTCGCGAGGCGTCCATCGTTGGTGACGGCGTCGCACGCGCGCCGGCGCCGCGTCAACCGGGGTCCACCGCCGGCCGCGTTGACCGGCGCGCTGCTCCCGTCATATGGCAACGTTTCCATGGAATCGTTGCCAGGCCGCGATGGGCGCGGGCCGCGTGCAACGACGGCGACCAGAAGACGGGAGGAGACATGCGCAGCACTCGCACACGGCAGTCGATCGCAGCGCTCGGCCTGATCGGCGCGCTCCACGCCGGAGCAGCGTCGGCACAGACGCCGCCCGGACAGCCGGCGAGCGGCCCCGGCGGCGGCTCGTACCCGCACGCCGGCTACACCGTGGTGACGAACGGCTCGGGCAACCTGCAGTACTGGGTCTACCAGCCGGTGAGCCCGCAGCCTGCGTCGGCACCGGTCGTGGTCTTCAACCACGGCTACGGCGGGATGGATCCGGTCTACTATCACGCGTGGCTCGAGCACCTCGTGCGGCGCGGCAACGTCGTGATCTACCCGCGCTACCAGGCGTCGCTGCTGACGCTGCCGCGCACCTTCACCGGCAACGCGATCACCGCGGTGAAGAACGCGCTCGCCTGGCTGCAGGCGTCGCCCTCGCGCGTGCAGCCGCAGCTCGCGCGCTTCGCCATCGCCGGCCACTCCTACGGCGGCGTGGTGACGATGAACATGGCGCACCGCTGGCAGTCGGCCGGCCTGCCGCAGCCGCGCGCGCTGCTCGCCGTCGAGCCGTGGCACGACAACCTCGACGCGCTCTCCGGCGTGCCGTCGTCGGCGCTGATGAACTGCGTCGTCGCCGACGACGACGACCTCGCCGCGGATGACGGCTGCAACCTCATCTGGAGCCGCACCGCGCACGTGCCGTTCGCGAACCGCGACTACGTGTGGATGTTCTCCGACACGTACGGCACGCCCGACCTGATCGCCGACCACGGCCAGGCGACGACCGGCGGCGGCACCGGCCGCGTCGTCGACGCGCTCGACTGGTACGGCTCCTGGAAGATCCTCGACGGCCTCACCGACTGCGCGTTCTTCGGCGTGAACTGTGCGTACGGCCTCGGCGACACGCCGGAGCATCGCTTCATGGGCACGTGGAGCGACGGCGTGCCGGTGTTCGAGCTGGCCGTGTTCGACGCGTTGCCGTGACCACGCCGTGACGTTCGCAGGGCGCGCCCGGACGA
>JBFMAS010000447.1:0-2958 GCA_040755575.1 Thermodesulfobacteriota bacterium | reverse complement strand
CGACGTTGATCATCACGCCCCGCCTCTGGCGGCGGAAGACCGGCACGACGGCGCGCGCCGCGTACATCGGGCCGAACAGGTTGGTCTCGATGACCCGGCGGTGCTCCTCGAAGGGCGCGTCCTCGAGCAGCGCGAACAGCGTCACCCCGGCGTTGTTCACCCAGACGTCGATGCGGCCGTGGTGCGCGACGGCCGCGTCGGCGAGGGCCCGCACCTGCTCCTCGCTGGTCACGTCGGTGGGGATGCAGACCGCGTCGCCGCCGGCGGAGCGGCACATGCGCGCCGTCTTCTCGAGCGCGTCGCGGCGCCGCGCGGCGAGCACGAGGTGCGCCCCGCGGGACGCGAACTCCACCGCCGACGCGCGTCCGAGCCCGCTCGACGCGCCCGTGACGACGACCACCTTGCCGCGCAGCCTGGACATGGCGTGAGCGCTCGCAAGTTCGGAGCCATCGTCGCGCGCGCCCCCGGCGCAGCGAGCACGCGAGGCGCGGCGACGGGCGAGGCGTGGGGCTTTGTCGGACTGACATCGACCCGTGTACGGCGACGTCGCGTGCGGCTCTCCCCGGTTCGCGTGCGGCTCTCCCCGGTTCTGGGGATCGTCTGGCGGTCGCGCGCGTGGCATGGATCCGTTGGACGCGAGCCACGCCGTCCGGCGAAGGAGCGAGCCATGCCGAAGTTCGTCATCGAGCGCGACATCCCGAACGCGGGCAAGCTGAGCCCGGCGGAGCTGCAGGCGATCTCGCAGCGCTCCTGCGGCGTGCTGCGCGAGCTGGGGCCGTCCGTGCAATGGGTGCAGAGCTTCGTCACGGACGACAAGGTCTACTGCGTCTACATCGCGCCCGACGCCGCCGCGGTGCGGCGCCACGCCGAGATGGGCGGCTTCCCGGCAAACCGGATCAGCGAGGTGCGCGCCGCGATCGACCCGACGACCGCGGAGTGACCGCCGCGCGGCCGCCGTCGCACGACGCGGCCGCACGTCGCCACGAGGCGCCGTGCTCTACCAGGTGTCGACGCACGGACGCTTCTTGCCCGCGCCCGGTCCGCGCGGCGCCGGCGGCGGGGCCGCGCGCAGCGCGCTCGCGACGCGCGCGCGCGAGTCGGCGGGGTCGATCACCTCGTCGATCTCGAAGTGGCTCGCGGTGTTGGTCGCCTTGCCCCGCTCGTAGGCCCGCGCGACCATCTCCTCGAACGTGCGCTTGCGCTCGGCTGGATCCGCGATCGCCTCGAGCTCCTTACGGAATCCGAGCTTGACGGCGCCCTCGAGGCCCATGCCGCCGAACTCCCCGGTCGGCCACGACACCGTGAACAGCGGCGCCTTGTGGCTGCCGCCCGCCATCGCCTGCGCGCCGAGGCCGTACGACTTCCGCAGCACGATGGTCGCCGTCGGCACCGTGAGGCTCGCGCCGACGACGAACATACGGCAGCAGTGGCGCACGAGCGCGGTCTTCTCGACCTCGGGCCCGACCATGATGCCCGGCGTGTCGCACAGGAACAGGAGCGGCAGGTCGAACGCGTCGCAGAGCTGCATGAAGCGGGCCGCCTTGTCCGCTCCGGGCGCGTCGATCGCGCCGGCCAGGTGCTTCGGGTCGTTGGCGACGACGCCGAGCGGCCGTCCCTCGATGCGCGCGAGCGCCGTGACCATGCCGCGGCCGAAGCTGTGTCGCAGCTCGAGCACCGAGCCCTCGTCGGCGAGCGTCTCGATCACCTCACGCACCTCGTAGACGCGCAGCCGGTTCTCGGGGATCAGCGAGCGCAGACGGCGCTGGTCGGCGCAGGTCCACTGCGTCAAGCAACCCTGGAAGTACGAGAGGTAGCGCTTCGCGACCCGCACCGCCTCGGCCTCGTCGCCGACCGCCACGTCGACCACGCCGTTCGGCACCTGCACCGACATCGGCCCGACCTCCTCCGGACGGAAGACGCCGAGCCCGCCGCCCTCGATCATCGCCGGGCCGCCCATGCCGATGTTCGAGCTCGCGGTCGCGATGACGACGTCGCACGAGCCGAGCAGCGCGGCGTTGCCCGCGAAGCAGCGCCCGGAGTTGATGCCGACGAGCGGCACCAGCCCGGACAGCCTGCCGAACAGGTGGAACGCCATGCAGTCGAGCCCGGCCACGCCCGGCACGTCGGTGTCGCCCGGCCGTCCGCCGCCGCCCTCGGTGAAGAACACCACCGGCAGGCGCAGGCGCTCGGCGAGCTCGAACAGGCGGTCCTTCTTGCGGTGGTTCTGCATGCCCTGCGTGCCGGCGAGCACCGTGTAGTCGTAGGCGAGGACGGCGCACTGCGTGCGCGAGTCGTCGGACAGGTCGCCGAACAGCTCGCCGTTGACGCGGCCGATGCCGGCGACGAGCCCGTCGGCGGGCGTGCGCGCAATCAGGTCCTCGAGCGAGCGGCGCTGGCGCTGCGCCGCGATCACGAACGAGCCGTACTCGACGAAGGTGCCGGGGTCGCACAGGTCGTCGACGTTCTCGCGCGCGGTGCGCTGCCCGGTCTTGCGGCGCCGCTCGACGGCGTCGGGCCGCGCGGCGTCGAGCTTCGCGGCGTGGCGCCGCAGGACCTCCTCGAGGTCGGGGCGGATGCGCTCGAGGTCGTGCTCGTCGGCGCTCGCCTCGCGCTCGAGCGCGACGTCCGCCGGCTCGATGAGGACGAGCGTCGCGCCCGCCGGCACCGTGTCGCCGTCGGCGACCAGGACGCGTGCGACGACGCCGCCGACCGGGGCCTCCACGACGTGCTCCATCTTCATCGCGCTCATCACGAGCAGCCCCTGCCCCGCCGCGACCGTCTCGCCCTCGCGCGCCTCGCGCGCGACGATCGTGCCCTGCAGCGGCGCACGCACCGCGACCACGCCGTCCGGGACGTCGACCTCGGCCGCGGCGGGCGCGGGCAGCGGCGCGCTCGCGACGCCGCCCGCCGGCGCTGCGGCGGCGCCGCCGCTCTTCCCGTAGGCGAGGACCGCGAGCG
>JBFMAS010000446.1:0-2474 GCA_040755575.1 Thermodesulfobacteriota bacterium | reverse complement strand
GCTTTCTGGGCCCTGGCGGCGGTCGAGTCACCGGGCCGGCCGTGCGGTGCGCCGCCGTCGCGCTTCCGCCGCCGCCAAAAGGGCTGCGAGCAGCACGGCGGCGACGGAGGCCGCGCGTCCCGCGTGGAACGGCCAGGGCGCATAGCGGAAGACGACCCGGTGCCGGCCGCGCGGCACGACCACGGCGCGAAAGGCGTGGTTGGCGCGGTGAACCGCCGCCGGAGCGCCGTCGACCGTGGCGCTCCAGCCGGTGGCATGGGCCTCGCTCGTGACGAGCAGCCCGGGCGCCACCGCGTCGACGTCGAGCACCACCCGGTTCGGACGGTACTCCACGAAGGAGGCGCTCGAGCGCGCACCCGGCGGCGCCTCGCCGAGGGCGCGCGCGACGTCCGCCGGCAACGCGCGCTCGAGCAGCGCCGCCCGGGTGAAGTCGAAGCGCCCGCCGGCGAGCTCCGAGAGCGCCTCGGCGTCGTCGCGCGCGACCGCGGTCTGGTGCACCAGCCACGCGCGCGGCAGGGCGCGCTCGTTGCGATACACCCACACCCCGCCGTCCTGGAGCAGCGGCCTCAGCCCTCGTTGCTTGACGGGTTGGGGAGAGACGACGAACTCGACGCCCAGCAGCGCCGTGAGCGGCCAGTCGGCGCGCCAGCGCTGGTGGTGGTCCTCGGCGCGCCCGCCCTGCGCGCGGTACAGGTCGGCGAACAGCCGCGGCACGGGCAGGTCGTAGGCCTCGATCTGCGCGGCGTCGTACGGCGTCCCGTAGTTCGGCCAGAACGCGCCCGTCGCGATGACGCGCGCCGGGACCGGCTTTCCGCCGACGAGCCTGGTCGTCCTCGTCGGCGGGAAGACGAGCTCGCGCGTGACGCTCGGGTTGTAGCCCCAGCCGAGGACCAGCAGCTCGCCGCCCACCAGGGCCACGACGGCGGCCTTGCGCCCGCTGCCGCCGAGCAGCCGCGTCCCGGCCGGCGTGCCGACGACGAGGATCGCGGCGACCGCGACGGCGAGCGGGGTCCAGCTCTGCGGCAGCGAGCGCACGAAGACGTGGTCCGCGAGGTGTCGCGCCAGGCGCTGCGCCCATTCCGGTGCGTCCGCTGGAAGGAGAGGCGCGAGCGCGAGCAGCACGAGGGGCAGCAGGATCGTGACGCCGAGGACGACGCGCAGCGCGCGGCACGCGCGTGCCGGGACGCGGTCGCGCGAGCACAGCGCATCGAAGCCGAACCCGGCGAGGACGGCGCCGAAGAAGGCGAACGGCAGGCGCAGCCGATCGTTCCGCACCACGGTCAGCAGCGGCAGGTGGTTGACCGCCTCGAGCAGCGGGAAACGCCAGGCGATCAGCAGGCAGGCGAGCGCCAGGCCGGCGAGCAGACCGACGGGACGGCGCCGGCGCGGATCGCTCACCGCCGCGCACGCGAGCGCGAGGCCCAGGGCGCCGAAGTAGAGCGTCTGGCGGTTGTAGTTCGACAGGCCCTCGAACGGCCATGCGAAGTTGCCCGAGACCGGCGTGCCGAAGAAGGTCGGGTAGAGAAGCGTCACGCCGGTCGCCGCCTCCTGCAGCCACGCCGCATGGTAGAGCGCCGACGCCGCGGCCATCGCGTGGTGCCGGACGGCGAGCGTCGAGCTCGCGAGCAGCGCGTCGACGAACGGCAGGAGCTGCACCGCCCCGACCGCCGGTCGCCGAGTGTGAGCGTGCGCGCGAGCGCGTACACGGCGAACAGCGCGACGACGTGGAACGCCGTCTCGGGATGGCCGCCCACGATCGCCAGCCCGACGCCGAGCGCGGCGAGCACCGTCCACGCGACCGGCCGGTCGCCGGACACGAGGCCCTCCGCGCTCCAGAGCAGCAGCGGCAGGCAGATGAGCACGTTCGCGAGCGGGAAGCCGAGCCACACGACGAACGGGCCGCCGAGGACGAAGCCGAGCAGGACGACGCAGCCTCCCGGATGGCTGATCCCGATGCGTCGCCCGTAGAGGTAGGCCAGCACGCCGCCGGCGATCACGAGGAACAGCGCCCGCAGGCCGGCGACCGCCGACGCCGGCAGCCAGCGCAGCAGCAGGTTCGGCGGGAAGAACAGCGCCGACTGCGCGTTGCCAACGAGCGGCTGGCCGGCGAACGCGTACGGGTTCCACAGCGGCAGCTCGCCGTCCTGCGCGAGGCTGCGGAACACGAGGTCGTGCAGGACGTAGAACAGGCGGATCTGGTCGCTCAGCAGCGGGTTCTGCGGCCGCGTGAAGCCGGGCGGTGCGACGCTTCGCCAGGCCGGGTCCTCGAAGACGATGTCCGCCGGGACCAGCACCTCGCCGAGGAGGAAGACACGCCAGCACAGCGCGACCGCCGCCAGCACGGCGAGCGCGGCCGCGACGGCGAGCTCGCGCGCCCGCGGCAGGCCAGGCTCCGCGTGCGGCGCCGTCGGTGGCGCCGCGTGCGGCTCGCGGCGGCCGTCCGCCGCGGCGCGCAGCGCTGCCCCCTGCGCCTG
>JBFMAS010000445.1:0-3415 GCA_040755575.1 Thermodesulfobacteriota bacterium | reverse complement strand
CTCGGCCTGCGCCTCCCCGAGCGCCTTCAGCAACGAGGTGCCCCCGCGCCGATGTAGTGCCGACTCTGACCGAAAAACACCCGAGTTACCTCGGCCCTACCCCTCGAACTGCGGAAGTTGGGCTAGGCTCGCCGGCGGATGGACTCCGCGGAGGTCTCGCCCGGAACGCCCCTCGGCGAGGCGGCGGCGACCTTCGCCACCCTGCGCGGTCGCCTCTTCGGCGTCGCCTACCGCATGCTCGGCAGCGTCGCCGAGGCGGAGGACGTCGTGCAGGACGCCTGGCTCCGCTGGCAGGTCGCAGACCGCAGCGTCGTCGTCGACCCGGCCGCGTTCCTCGTCACGACGACGACGCGGCTCGCGATCAACGTCGCGCGCTCGGCGCGCGCCCGACGCGAGACGTACGTCGGCCCGTGGCTGCGGGAGCCGGTCGACACGGACGCCGACCCCGCGCTGGGCGCGGAGCGCGGGCGGGCAGGCGCTCGAGCTCGCCGTGCTGCTGCTGCTCGAGAAGCTGTCGCCCGCGGAGCGCGCCGCCTACGTGCTCAGCGAGGCGTTCGACTGCCCGTACGTCCAGATCGGCGAGATCCTCGCCGTGAGCGAGGCGAACGCGCGCCAGCTCGCGAGCCGTGCGCGCAAGCACCTCGCCGCGGAGCGGCGAGACCCCGACAAGCTCGCCGCGATCCTCGCCTCGCGAGGCCCGGCGCGCGGCGGACGCACACGGGATCGCGCGCGGCCGTCACGAATCGGCGCGCTGCGCGGTCCTGCGCTTCGGGAGCGGCGAGGGCGTGCAACGGCGCCGGCGCCATCGATCGAAAGGAGCGCAAATGAACGTCGTGGTCATCGGCGGAAGCGGGCTCATCGGGAGCGGGCTCGTCGAGATCCTCCAGTCGCGCGGGCACACGGCCGTGGCCGCCTCACCCCGAACGGGAGTCGACACCTTGACCGGGGCGGGGCTCGGCGAAGCGTGCGCCGGCGCCGACGCCGTGGTCGACGTGACCAACTCGCCGTCGTTTGCCGACGACGACGTGATGCGCTTCTTCGAGACCTCGACGCGCAACCAGCTCGCGGCCGAGCGCGCGGCGTCGGTGCGGCATCACGTCGCCCTCTCGGTCGTCGGCACCGACCGCCTGCCGGAGAGCGGCTACATGCGCGCCAAGCTCGCGCAGGAAGCGCTGATCGAGAACGGCGGCGTACCGTTCTCGATCCTGCGCGCGACGCAGTTCTTCGAGTTCCTCGGGCCGATCGCCGACTCATGCTTCGACGGCAGCGCGGTGCGCGTGCCGCCGATCCTGATGCAGCCCATCGCGGCGCGAGACGTGTCCGCGGCTCTCGCGGACGTCGTCCTCGGCGAGCCGCTCGGCCGCAGGGTCGAGCTCGGTGGCCCGGAGCGGCTTCGCCTCGACGACCTCGCGCGCCGCGTTCTCGCCGCGCGGGGCGACGCGCGCCCGGTGATCGCGGATCCGAGCGTGCGCTACTACGGCACTCCGGTCGACGACGCGTCGCTGATCGCGGCCGACGACGCGCGGCGCGGTCAGACCCGCTTCACCGACTGGCTGCGGCAGGCCGCACGCTGAGCCCTCTCCGCCGACGACGTCGAGGCGCGCGGATCGACACCAACGTCGCGGGGCTCCCGGCGCCCCGCCCAAGAACGGGTGAAGCCATGCAAGCACGCTCTCTCGAGTCACCGTACCGCGCGATGACGGGCACGGCCGCGTTCGCGCTCTTTGTCTTGACGATGGCGCTCGCGCCTTGCCCTGCCGCGCGAGCGCAAGAGGGGGTTCGCGTCACGGACCTGCTGACGCGGCCGCTGATCGGTGTTCCCGGCAAGGAGGTGACGATGATCACCGTCGACTACGCGCCGGGCGCCGCGGACCCGGTCCATCGCCACGACGCGAGCGCGTTCGTCTACGTGCTCGAGGGAACGGTCGAGATGCAGATGAAGGGCGGCGAGAAGGTCACGCTGCGCCCGGGGCAGACGTTCTACGAGGACCCGGACGGCGTCCACCTGGTCGGGCGCAACGCCAGCGACACCGAGCCCGCCCGCTTCGTCGTCGTCCTGGTGAAGAACGAGGGCGCGCCCGTGCTCGTGCCCGTGGAGCCGTGAGTCAGCCGGAGCGGGCGCCTCGCATGCGCGGCGACGGCCGTCGGCTCGGGAGGAGCGGCCAGCGTCTCGCGGTCGGCGCCGACGAGGCCGGGCGCTTCCAGGCCGCGTGACGCTGCGGAGCCGCCGGCCTACGCGGCGCGGGCCTGCGCCGACAGGCGCACCGGCAGCGCGCACAGCCCCCGCAGCACCAGCGACCGCTTCCACGGCCCGGCCTCCCCGCGCGCCGCCAGATCCGGAAACCGCTCGAACAGCCCGCACAGCGCCGCCCGCCCCTCGAGCCGCGCGAGCTGCGCACCCAGGCAGAAGTGCGCTCCATGCCCGAACGCGACGTGCGGGTTCTCCGCGCGCGTGAGGTCGAGCACGTCGGGCCGCGCGAACACCGCGGGATCGCGGTTCGCGGCGCCGAGCAGCACGCCGACCATCTGGCCCTTCTTGACGCGCCGGCCGTCGATCTCGAGGTCCTCGGACGCGACGCGGTCGGTCGTCTGAATCGGGCTCGCGAAGCGCAGCAGCTCCTCGACGGCGCGGCGGGCGGCGTCCGGTCCGTCGAGCAGCGCCCGGCGCTGGCCGGGCTCGCGCAGCAGGCTCAGCGTGCCGTTGCCGATCAGGTTGGTGGTGGTCTCGTTGCCGGCGACCAGCAGCAGGAGGCAGAGCGAGTCGAGCTCGGCCTCGGACAGGACGTCGCCCTGCTCCCCGGCCTGGACGAGCCCCGAGACCAGGTCGTCGCGCGGCTCGCGGCGGCGCGCCGCGAAGACGCGGTGCAGGACGGCGAGCAGCTCGTCGAAGGCGCGCTCCATGGCGGGGACGTCGGCCTCGGACTGGATCGGATCGAGGAGCCCGACGAAGTCGTTCGACCACGCCTTGAGCCGGCTGCGGTCCTCGTCGGGGATGCCGAGCAGGTCGGCGATCACGGCGACCGGCAGCGGGTCGGCGAGGTCGCGGATCACGTCGGGGTCCGCCTTGCGCTCCATCTCGTCGAGCAGCCTGGCGACGCGCGCCGCGACGTCGTCCGCGAGCCGCTCGACGACCCGCGGCGTGAAGGCGCGGCTCACCAGCCGGCGCACGCGCGTGTGGTCCGGCGGGTCGAGCATCAGCAGGCTCTTCAGCACGGCCTCCGCGAAGTCGGGACGCATCGACTCGAAGATCGCGAGCTCCTGCGCCATGCGTGCTTGACGGCGGTCGCAGATCAGGCGCGGGTCGGAGAGGGCGCGCGTCGCGTCGGCGTGGCGGCTCAGGATCCAGGCGCGCAGCGCGGGGCTGAAGTACACGGGCGCCGTGCTCTGCAGGCGGCGGTAGGTCGGGTAGGGATCG
>JBFMAS010000444.1:0-5112 GCA_040755575.1 Thermodesulfobacteriota bacterium | reverse complement strand
GTCGCGGCCGGACGTGCCGCGGTCGGCGACGGCCGCGCCGTGGAGCTCGGCGAACGAGTCCTCGACGCAGCGGACGACGTCGTGCAGGTCCGGCACGACGTCCCAGTCGCCGTTGAAGCCCCAGTACAGCCGCCCGTCGTAGCTGAACAGGGCGACGCCGAGGCCGAGGCGCGCGAACAGCGGCACGAGCGGATAGATGTCGAGCATGCGCGAGCCGAGCAGGTAGAGCGGCAGCTGCGGCCCCGGCACGTTGGTCACCACCATGTTGAACGGCAGGCCGCGGTGCGCGAGCCGTACCGCGAGCGACAGCAGGGTCGATGGCGTCCACTCCGTGACCGCCGTCAGCAGCTCGGCGCCCATCGCCTGCTTCGAGTGCTTGAGCCGCGCCGTCGTCTCCGCCACCAGCGCGTAGCGTCGCAGCGGATCGCCCTCGCCGAGCGGCAGATCGGCGAACCACGCCGACACCTTGTTGCCGAGCGTGCCGCGCTCGTCGGCCGTCCGGACGCTGACGGGCACCATGACCCGAAACTGGATGTCGCGCGGATTCACCCGTCGGCGCGAGAGGAAGCGCCGCATCGCGCCCGCGACCGTGGTGAGCACGACGTCGTTGAGCGAGCCGCCGAGCTGGTTCTTCACCTCCTTCACCAGAGCGACGTCCATCGTCAGCCAGTCGAAGCGACGGTAGGGACCGATCTCCTTGTTGACCGGGGTCTCCGACGGCATGGTCATGCCCGCGACGAGGGTCTCGCCGAGCGCCTTGGCGCCCTCGGTGACGGCGCTCAGCACCCCGAGCGGGTTGCGCAGCACGCGGCCGGCGAGCTGCAGCGGCGCCGCCAGGCGGTCGAGGACCTCGTCGCGCAGGAGCTCCATCCTGTCCGGCATGCCGCGCGGGATGAACACGGGCGGCTCCTCGAGGGGCGCCTCGGGCGTCACGGAGAGCAACACCTCGAGCAGATCGACGCCCGACATGCCGTCGATCATGCAGTGATGGACCTTGGTGATCATCGCGAAGCGGCCGCCCGCGAGCCCCTCGACCAGCCACACCTCCCAGAGCGGCTTGCCGCGGTCGAGCTGCTGCGACGCGATGCGTGCCGACAGCCGCTTCAGCTGTCGCTCGTCGCCCGGGCGCGGCAGGCTCGTGTGGCGGACGTGGTACGCGAGGTTGAAGCGGTCGTCGTCGACCCACACCGGCTGGTCGCGCAGCGGCACGTAGGCGAGCTTCTGGCGGTAGCGCGGGATGCGGTGCAGGCGCGAGCTGACGAACTCGCGGATGCGCTCGATGTCGATGCCGCCGTCGGGCGTCGCGAGCGGCCCCGCGTCGAACGTGGCGGTCGAGGCGACGTGCATGTGGCTGCAGCCGTCCTCGTAGAGCAGGAAGGACTGGTCGAGGGCGGTCAGCCGTTCGTATGCGTAGCGCGCCACGGCGCACTCCTTTCTCTGCTGCGGGCCGTGCCCGCTGCTTCGCACACCCGGGCTCGCGAGAAAAGCCGCTCTCGCGGCGCCTCGCCGCGGGTGTCGGCCGGGATGGAGCCCGGCGGCGGTTCGCGATAAGGAGGGGCGCCCCCACGTCGGTCGGGAGGAGGAGGCGGACATGCTTGCCATCCGGTTGCGGCAGAAGGAGAGCGTTTTCTACCTGGCGGCCTATCGAGCGTCGGACTTGCTGCGCAAGGTGCAGTTCGCCGGCAAGTCCTATGCGGAAGACGTCGAGGCCGAGACCGGGGCGGACGAGTCGGTGATCGAGTTCTTCCGCAAGGTGCAGACGGGCAGCGGCTTCTTCCAGCGCCGACCCTACGCCCGCAAGGTGCGCCAGATCGTCGACTTCTACTCGGACCCGAAGGGCCAGCCGCTGATCCCGGGCGCAGTGCTGCTCTACACGCCCGAGCGCCTCGCCTTCGACCCGTCCTCGGGCTCCGAGCTGATGGGCAACCTGCACGACCCGCGCGAGCCGTTCCTCATCATCGACGGCCAGCACCGCCTGGCCGGGCTCGAGGTGCTGGGCCGCAAGGACCCGGCGGCGCTCGAGAAGATCGACGTGCCGTGCGTCATCTTCGACAAGTCGCAGGCGGACTTCGCGGTCGAGATGTTCGTCATCATCAACTCGACCCCGACGCGCCTCAACCGCTCGCACCTGATCGACCTGTACGAGCGCTTGCAGCGTGCGACCCCGCTCGACAAGGCGGCCGCACGGGCCGTCGCGATGCACTACACCGAGACCGACTCGCCGCTGCACCGCAAGGTCGACATGCTGGGCCGCCACCGGCGCACCGAGCGCTGGATCCGCCAGGCGAGCCTGTTCCGCGAGCTGCGCCGCGTCGCCGAGCGCAACCCGCGGCTGCTCGGCGACGAGCCCAGGCCGAAGGTGCTCTACGAGGTGACGCGCGACTTCCTGCGCGCCGCGCGCAAGGTGTTCGCCGAGGCCTGGGACAACCCACGCTATCGCGTGACCACGGACGTGACGCTGATGGCGCTGCTGCGCGTCCTCGGCGACTACCTGAAGAGCCCGCGCGGGCCGCGCACCTTCGAGGCCACGGAGCGCCAGCGGGCGTTCGAGGGCCTCGTCGAGCCGTGGCGCGCGATGGTGCCGGACTTCCGCGAGGAGGGCTTCTACGAGCGCTTCGCCGCGCGCGGCCAGGTCGAGCGCGTCGGCATCATCCAGCGGGCGCTCGCGAACGCGATCGGCGTCACCGCCCGCGCCGTCAAGGAGGAATGACGCGGGCTACTGCGGCGGCGTCAGCAGGAGCTGCAGCTCCGGCACGCTGAGCGTGTAGGTCGCGTTGCAGTACTCGCACGTCGTCGTGGTGGGCTCGCCGGACTCGACGAGCTCCTCGACGTCCGCGCGCGGCAGCGTCGCGAGCGCCGCGAGCAGGCGCTCGCGCGAGCAGCGGCAGCGGAAGCGCGGGCGCTCGCGCGCCACCTGGTCCCAGAGGAAGCCGTCGAGCAGGCGCGCCGCCCACGCCCGACCGTCCGGGTCGGCCTCGCTCATGCCGCGCTGCAGCGGGCCCGCGCCGTCGACGCTCGCGAGCAGGCGGTCGAGGTCCGCGCGGCTGCCCTCGGGCATGAGCTGCACGAGGTAGCCGACGGCCGCGACCAGCCGGTCGCCGTCGAACGCCGTCTCGAGGTCGACCAGCGCGACGATCTGCTCGCTGCGGATCAGGTACTCGGTGACCGCGGCCCCGATGCCGCCGGCCGCGTACTGCAGGGCCGAGCGATACGGTGATCCGTCGCGCGCGACGCGCACCACCTCGAGCAGCCCGTCGCTGATCGCGGGACCGTCCCGCTCCTCGACGACGCCGGGGCGGGCGATCGCCGCCCGCACGCCGCCCTCCCCGCTCCACACGTCGACGATCAGGCGCCCGGCGCTGCCCGGGTTGCGCAGCAGCATCTGGAGCTGCACGTAGGGGTTGAGCGTCGAGCGCACGAGCATGCCGGCGGTGACGAGCTCGGCGACGATGCGGGTCGCGTCGCGGCTCGCCTCGAGACGGCGCGCGGCCTCGGTCACGGTCTGCGTCGTCCGCGCGACCAGCACGCGGATCTCGCCGGCGCGCGTCAGGCCGCGCCACAGCGTGTCCTCGCCGACAGGCGGCAGCGGATCCACGTACTGCGGCGGCCCGGCCAGCCTCTCCGCGCGTCGGCGCTTGTAGCGCTCGACGGCGCTCTCGTTCGACTCGTCGCCCATGCTCCCTCTCGATTTCGCCCGGTGCGGTGCTCGCGCGGCTGCGCCGCGCTCGCCCGATGGGCGAAGCCCTCGCCCTACTCGAGCCTAGCGGTCCGGCGGACGCGGGCCAACGCCGCGCGCGACCGCGGCCTGGACAGCGCGGGCGCGACGCACGACAATCGCGCGGTGCAGGCGGCCATCGTGGTGCACGGCGGCGCGGGCGTCGAGCGGCCGGACGAGATGGCGCCGCGGCGCGAGGGCGTCGAGCGCGCAGCACGCGCCGGCTGGGAGGTGCTGGCGCGCGGCGGTGCCGCGCTCGACGCCGTGCTGGCCGCGGTGGTGGTGCTCGAGGACGACCCGTGGTTCAACGCCGGGCTCGGCTCCGTGCTGACCGCGTGCGGCACGGTCGAGACCGACGCCTCGGTGATGTGCGGCAGCGATCTGTCGGCGGGCGCGGTGGGCGCCGTGCGCGGCGTCGCGAACGCGGTCCTGCTCGCGGACGCCGTGCGCCGCGAGGGGCGCGAGGTGCTGCTGGTCGGCGAGACCGCGCTCGAGCTCGCCCGCCGGCACGCGCTGCGGCTCTGCGCGCCCGACGACCTCGTCACGGCCCGCGCGCGCGAGCGCTGGCGGGCGCGGATCGCGGCGCCGGGCGACACCGTCGGTGCCGTCGCGCGCGACGGGAGCGGCAGCCTCGCCGCCGCCACGTCGACCGGAGGTCTCGCGGGCAAGCGCGCGGGACGGATCGGCGACTCCGCCGTCATCGGCGCCGGTACCTACGCCGACGACCGCCTCGGTGCCGGCTCGGCGACCGGCAACGGCGAGGCGATCATCCGCGCGGTGCTCGTGCGGCGGGCGCTCGAGCACCTGTCGCAGGGCGCCGCGGCGGACGACGCCGCACGCCGCGCGCTCGACGAGATGCGCGAGCGCACCGGGCACACCGGCGGTCTGATCCTGGTCGACCCGGCGGGGCGGATCGGGGCCGCGCACACCACGCCCGCGATGGCGACGGCGCGGCGCTCGGGCGACGGCCCGCCCGCCCTCTCCTGAGCGCCGCGCCGGCCCGACGTCGGTCCGCGCGTCGAGCGCTCGGCGCCGCGCGAGCCGCTCAGCCGTTCTCGAGCAGAGCGACCGTTCCCTGCCCGCCGTCGGCGCAGATGCTGACCACCGCGCGCGACCCGGGCGGCAGCGCCGCGAGCTCCTTCACCGCCTGGCTCAGGATGCGCGCCCCGGTGGCCCCGAACGGGTGGCCGAGCGCGACGCTGCCGCCGTTCGGGTTCATGCGCTCGACCGGGAAGGTACCGAAATTATGCTCGACGCCGGCCTTGGCGCGGACGTAGTCGCGGTCGGCGAGACCCTTCAGGTGGCACGCGACCTGGGCCGCAAACGCCTCGTGGACCTCCCACAGCGCGACGTCCCCGTAGCCGAGCCCGTGGCGCGCGAGCAGCCGCGGGATCGCG
>JBFMAS010000443.1:0-3820 GCA_040755575.1 Thermodesulfobacteriota bacterium | reverse complement strand
GTCGGGCGGGACGCCGCGGTCCCGCCCGGCGCTCCGACGCTCCGCCCTACGGCGTGGGCTCGAGCTTGGTGAACACGACCAGGTGCCCCGGCTGGCGCTGCACCGCGACCGCGTCGAGGTCGAGGTCCACGAAGCTCGGCAGCGGGAAGCCGATCGTCGTCGTGACGAGCTGCGGGATCTGGTTGGCGAGCACGAAGGGCGCGACGATCTCGAGCCCGGCGGCGCTCGTGCCGAGCTGGTTCGCGAGGATCAGCACGCGCAGGTTCTCACCGGCGACCGTACCGAGCGACGCGGAGATGCCGCCGTCCGCGGCGGCGGCCACGGACACGCCGAGCCGCGCATCCAGCGCGGCGCGCAACAGCTCCTCCTCCTTGCTTGGACCGTCCGTCTGCACGAGCTTCACCAGCGACACCAGCACGTCGGCGATCTGCAGCTCGAGCGTCTCGCCGAGCGGCCCGGCGTTCGCGGTGACGACGGGCGCGAGCGTCGGTTTGATCTTGACGCGCAGCGGGGTGTCGGGCGGCAGCGCCTCGAGCTCCGGAAGCTCGTCGGACAGGCTCGCCGCGACGAGCGGCTGACCGTCGACCTCGTCGATCACCGTCTCGAAGCGCCGCGCCTCGGTCTCGCTCATCAGCAGCCGGTTGATCGCGGACAGCGAGATCGCGAACGATGCGTCGTGCAGAAGGATGCTCGTCAGCACCGGCGCGCTCGCCGGGACGAGGAGCGATCCCGGCAGGTCGGGGTCGGGCCGCGCCGGCAGCGCGGCGACCCCGCCGAGCGCAGGAGTACGAAGCGAGATCCGCGGGTCGGCGTCGACGTGGAGGAAGGACTGGAGCCCGATCGCGAGCTCGTCGATGCTCGCGAAGCTCGCCTCGATCTCCGACGCGAGCCCGGGCACCGCGAGCCGTCCGACTTCGAGCGCGGCGAGCTGGCCTTCGACCGCCGCGGCGATCGGCGCGTCCTCCGGGCCGGTGCCGTCGGGGCCCTCGAGGAAGGCGGCGAGCGCCGTCGCCAGGCTCGCCTGCAGCTTGTCGCGCACCCTGTTCTCCTTCGCCTTCTCGAACAGCCCCGAGCTCTCGCAGTCGACCAGCGACGTCAGACCGCTGAACGCGACGGCGACCTCGGCGCCGTCGACCGCGACCTGACGGACGGCGATCGACGAGCCGTCCGACGACGGCGCGAGCTGCTGGTGCGTCGTCACCGTGAGCTCGTCCACGTCGACCTCCATGCTGCAGTGGACGCCGCCGAAGATGCCGTCCTTGTCGATCCTGAGGTCGACCGAGACGCCATCGAGCGCGCCGGTCACGTCGAGGCGACCCGCGCTCGCGTCGAGAGCCAGCGTGAGCCCTCCGAAGCTCGCCGGCGGGTTGGTGAGGACGGTGATGGTCGCGCCGTCGCTCTCGAAGCTCGACGGCAGCAGGGCCGCCAGGTCGAGCTGCTGCTCGATCAACGCGGCGACGACCGGCGACAGGTCGTCGAGCCCGGACTGCAGGATCCGGAGGCCGAAGCCGTTCGGGATCGCCAGCGCATCGGGACGCATCGGGCCCGTGACGACCACGACCCGATTGCGGAAGACCTTGCCCGTGCTGAGCTGCGTCATCTCCGCGAGCAGCGGCTGGAACACCTCGCCGGCGACGGTCGGCACGAAGGCGCGGAAGGTCCTGCTCGCGACGTCGAGCTCCGCGGCGACGCCGTTCACGGCGACCCGAGCGTCGGCCGGATCGACCTCCAGGATCGTCCCGTCCACCGCGATGGTGTCGACGGCCTGGGAGAAGAAGGTGCCGTGGGTCGGCGAGGTGATGCGCACCTCCGCCGGACGCTTGCACGCGACCACGAACGCCAGCGCGGAGACCGCGACGGCGACCGCCGCCCGCGCCTGCGCAACCCGAGATGACCGATTCATCGCTGCCCCCTTGTGGTTCGCCGGGCGGCCGACAGGGCCGCTCCGGACGGGCGGGGGTTAGCGCGTGCCGGCGCGGGCAGTCATAAGGGAAGCGTAAAATAAGGGTAAAGACGCGTGTGCGAGCTCGCCCTCAGGCGAGCACCTCGACGACCTCGACCGGCTCCTGCTTGCCGCGCACCGCGAGCACGCGCCGGCGTCCGAACGCGAAGCCCGGCGACAGGCGGCGTGCGGTCTCGGCCGAGACCAGGACGGTCGCGTCCATCTCGCGCGTCAACCCCTCGATCCGGCTCGCCAGGTTCACCGCGTCGCCGACGACGCCGTACTCGCTGCGCTGGTCCGGCCCGAGGCACCCGGCGACCACCTCGCCCGTGTGGACGCCGATGCCGATGCGGATCGCGGGAACGCCCTCCGCCTCGAGCGCCGTGTTGAGCGCCGGCAGGCGCTCGACCATGCCGAGCGCCGCGCGCACCGCACGGTCCGGGTCGTCGTCGTGCGCGACCGGCGCGCCGAACAGCGCCATCACGCCGTCGCCGACGAACTGCCGGATGACGCCGCCCTCGTGCTCGACGGCCGCCACCATCTCGGTGAACAGCCGGTTGACGGCACGGATCAGGATCTCGGGCGTCGTGCGCTCGGCGATCGCCGTGAAGCCGCGTACGTCCTGAAACAGGATCGTGACCTCGCGGCGCTCGCCGGCGAGCGGCAGCGCGTCGCTCAGCACGGCGGCCGCGATGTCGCGCGACACGAAACGGCCGAACGTCGCCTTGACGCGCTCGCGCTCCTCGAGGCCGGCGACCATCTCGTTGAAGGCCCGCGCGAGGAAGCCGACCTCGTCGTCGCGGCGCAGCGTCACGCGTGGCGAAAGGTCGCCCGCCAGCACGGCGCCCATGGCGCGCGCCAGGGCCCGCAGCGGTGCCGCGATGCCGCCCGCGATGACGCCGCCGACGAGCAGCGCGCCGAGCAGCGCCGCCGCGCCGATGACCGCCACGCGGACGGGCAGCGTCCGGAGCGGTCCGAGCGCGTCGTCGTAGGACGCCTGCACGAGGACGTGGAGCGGCTGGCGCAGCTCCGCCTCGACCGGCAGCAGGATCGACAGCAGGCGCGCTCCGCCGACCGAGACGAGAAAGGTCTCGCGCTCGTCGCCTCCGCCCTGGCCCTGCGACTGCGCCGCGTCGCGCAGGTGGCGCGCGAGCGTGCCGCCGGCGAGCGGCAGCGCCGTCTCGCGGTGCTCCGCCGGCCACGACGACGCGAGCACGCGCTCGGCGGTGACGAAGCTGATCTCCGTGCCCGTCGCCTCGCCGAGTCCGCGCGCCGTCGCGTCGTCGATCGGAACGCCGGCGACGAGGTAGCCGATCGGATCGGGCGCGAAGACCGGCGTCGCGACGAGCTGCACCAGCACGCCGCCGACCTCGTTCACGGCGACGCGCGCCGCACCGGTGCGCATCACCTCGCCGAGCGGCTCGACGTCCCGTACCTCGACGCCGATCGTCTGCTCTCCGCCGGCCACGGCGAGCAGGCGGCCGCGCTCGTCGGTGATCCACAGGAGATCGACGCCGAGCCGCTCGCGTTGATTGACGGCCACGGAGGCGAGCGTCGCGGGATCGTAGGTCGCGATCGCGCGCTTCAGCGCGAAGTCGGCGGCGAGCAGCTCGGTCTCGCCGACCAGCCTGCCCGCGCGCTCGCCGAGCAGCGCGCGGAAGACGTTGCCCGTCGCGTCGAACTGGCGGCGCAGGCTCGTCTCGACCCAGCCGCTGACCGCCGCCCCGAGCACCCACAGCGTCGCGAGCAGGACGGCGAGCAGGAGGACGGCGAAGGGCAGCAGGATGCGGGTCCGCAGGCTCCGGCGCGACCACGGCCTCAGCCGACTCGTGTTCGCCCCCGTGCGGCGCCCGCCGGGCGCGGCCGCGCTCCGCTCCT
>JBFMAS010000442.1:0-4721 GCA_040755575.1 Thermodesulfobacteriota bacterium | reverse complement strand
CCGCGTCGCCGGGGATGCGACGCGGCGGCAGCGGCTCGCCGCGCGCGAGCGGCGCCCCGTGCTCGTCGAGCCGGAGCGACGCGAGCAGCGCCGGGATGCCGAAGTCGCCGGTCCACTTGTAGGGCCGCTTCGCCTCGGCGGCGGTCGGCACGATGCGCCCGTCGCGCCCGACGAACAGCGGGCGGTTGTCGCCCGTCGCGTAGAGCCGCGCCCAGCAGCCGGGGGCGATCGCCGAGCGGGCGAACCACGCGACCGCGCCCGGCACGGCGCCGCACCAGCGGCGCTCGCCGGTCGCGCGCGCGAGCGCGAGCAGCGCGTCGAGCATCTCGCGTGACTCCCACGCCGCGTAGCCGGCGGGCTCGAAGCGGCGTCCCGGAGCCGGCGCGCCGCTCGGCTCGTACTGCTGCGCCCACGCTGCTTGACGCGCGGGGCCTTGCACGCGCAGCAGCCACTCGCCGCCGCGCTCCGCCGCGGCGAGCAGGTCGGGCCGCTCGAGCACCCGGGCACCGACCAGCAGCGCCTCGATCGGCCCCGAGGTCGCGGCGTCGTTGGTGCTCGGCAGGTCCTCGAAGCTCGGCGACACGAAGCGCAGCCAGCGCGGCTCGCGCCACGTGAGCGGCCAGCCGCCCTCGGGGAGCTGCGCCGCGAGCAGCAGGTCGTAGGCGCGCTCGGCGGCGGCGCGGTGGCGCAGGTCGCCGGTCACCTCGTAGAGCTCGGCGAGGAAGCGCGCGCCGCCCGAGGTGACGTCGTCGTCGAGCGCCGTCCAGCGGTTCAGCAAGCGGAACCACCACGCGAGCCGCGCCCCGTGCACCGGCATCTCCGAGGCCCAGCCGCCCGACGAGAGCTGCGTCGCGACCAGGACGTCGCCCGCGCGCCGCGCGGCGGCGAGCGCGCGCGGCTCGCCGCTCGCGCGGTACGCCTCGAGCAGCACCAGGCCCGCGGCCGGCGTGCCGGGGCTGCGCAGCACCAGGAGGTCCCAGTCGGCTCGGCCGAGAAAGCGCGCGACGCGCGTCGCGTGCTGGACGATGCTCGTCGCCGCGCCGTGCGGGCCGCTCGGCGGCTCGCAGACGTAGGTCCAGCCGCCGTCCGCACGCTCGCAGGCAAGCACGTCCTCGACGGCGCGTGCCGTCTCGGGCGCCAGCGCGCCGGCGTGCGCGACGCGTACGCAGGACGCGAGCACGAGGGCGAGGACGAGTCGCGAGCGGCGCATCGAGCCTGCTTGCGAACACCAAGCGCGCGCGGCAGGCAAGGGCGCGTGGGGCCCGCCGCCGGATGCCGGCCGAGCCGACGGCTCCAGTCGCGAGTCAAGAAGCCGGCGCGCACAGCCGATGACCTTTGCGTGGCGGCGGAGGGCAAGCGCGCGGACGGCGTCGGCGCTGAGCGCGACCGGCCGCCGCTCGCCTACTGGCTTCTGCCCGCGCTGGTCGCGCTGCTGCGCCTGCTGCCCTACCAGGCGTCGCTGCGGCTCGAGCCGCCGCTCGGCATGGCGAGCTTGCAGATGGGCTACATGCCGAGGGACACGCTCGCCTATCTGTCGTTCATCCGTCAGGTCGCCGAGGACGGCTCGTTCGTCCTCGCGAACCAGTTCACCACCGAGCCGCAGACGCCGCGCTTCGTCCTGCTGCTGCACTGGGCGCTCGGCGCGCTGAGCCGCGTGACCGGCCTCGCCCCGACGCAGGTGCTCGAGCTGTCGCGCGTGCCGCTGATCTTCGTCTTCTTCGCGGTGCTGTGGAGCTTCCTGCGGCCGATCCTGCCCGCGCGCCGGCTGCGCGTCCTGTGCTGCGTGCTGATCGGGCTGTCGGGCGGCATCGACTGGCTCGTCGAGCCCCTGCTGCGCTTCGCCCCGCCGGCGGCCGCCTTCGAGTTCTCGCTGTCGGTCCAGGACACGTTCGGCTGGAGCACCTTCGAGGTGATGTACAACCCGCTGTGGATCGCCGGGCTGACGCTGTGCCTGGTGGCGCTCGGGCCGATCCTCGACCCGCGCGGACCACGGCGGGCGCGGGACTTCGCGGCGATCGCCGGCGGGCTCGCCGTGCTGGCGGCGACGCACGCGTACTCCGCGGTGGTGGTGGTCGGCGTCGCGCTCGCGCTGCCGGTCGTCGAGGCCGTGCTCGGCGCGGGCTTCGCGTGGCGGCGGCACGCGCGCATCTGGCTCGCGCTGCTGCCGGCGCTCGCGCTCGCGGCCTGGCTGTCGTGGTGGCAATCGCAGGACCCGGTCTACCGGGCGGCGTCGGGCAACTTCTTCGGGCCGGAGGAGATGTCGGTCTTCTTCTACCCGTTCACGCTGGGTGCGACGCTCGTGCTCGCGCTGTGCGGGGCGCGCATCTGGGTGGCGCAGGCGCACCCGTACCGATTCGCCGTGACGGCCTGGATCGCGGCCGTCGTCTGGCTGCAGAGCTCGCCCCTCGTCAACGGCTACCATTTTTTGCTCTACGTCCACCTTCCCGTGTGCATCCCCGCCGCGTCGGCCCTCGAGCGCCTCTGGCGGCCCTCCGAGCTGGTCGGCGTCGTGCGCCGGGCCGGCGCGGCGGCGCTCGCCTTCCTCCTCTTCGCGGCGCCGCTCGTGGTGACGGCACGCGCGATCGAGGACGTCGGACGCCAAAACGTCTTCCCGGCCGACTACGGCGACCTGCTGCTCGACCTGCAGCGACGTCCACCGGGCAACGCGCTCGTGCCGCCGCGCCTCGGCAACCTGCTGCCCGCGTTCACGCCGCACCACGTCTGGGTGGGTCACTGGTTCCTGTCGCCGGACGTCACCGCGCGGAGCGAGCGCTACGTCGCGTGGACGCGCGATCCGGGACGCGCCGACGAGCTCCGCGCGCTGGTCGCGCAGCAGTCGATCGCCTACCTCGTCGTGCCGGCGGCGAGCGCGGCGACGCTGGCTCGGTCGCTCGGCGACGCGGTCGCCGAGCGCGCCTCGTACGGCGCGCTCGACCTGCTCGTCCTGCGCCCGCAGGTCGCGAGCGCGGACGCGGCACGCGCCGTCGCGCCCTGACGGCGGTCGGCGAAAGCGTCTGCCGCCCCGCGGGCGCGCCGTGCTATGGTCGAGCTCCGTCGCGGCGACCCCCGGAGCGTCGTCGCGGCGCTTCCCGGCCCCGCAGCGATGCCCCCGCGATCGAACGATCCCACGCAGAGCGCCCGCACCTCGCGCCGGCGCAGGCTCGTGCTCGCCGGGCTCGCGGCCGGCGTGATCGTCCTCGCGCTGGTCGCCGCGCGCGCCTGGCGTCCGGCCGAGCCGGCGCGGCGCCCGTCGATCGTCTTCCTGCTGGTCGACACGCTGCGCGCCGACGCGCTCGGCGCATACGGCTTCCAGGGCCCGGTGTCGCCGCGGCTCGACGCGCTCGCCGAGGAGTCGGTGCTGTTCGAGCGCGCGTTCTCGCAGGCGCCGTGGACCAAGCCGTCGATCGCCTCGCTGCTCACCTCGCTGCAGCCCGACACGCACCGCGTCCTCTCGCACCGCGGCCAGTACGGCGATCGCGAGCAGGCGGCGGGCGAGACCACCGAGGTGCTGCCCGCCGACGCCGTGACGCTCGCGGAAGCGCTCCGCGACGCCGGCTATGCGACGGCGGCGTTCGTCGCGAACCCGTGGCTTCTCGTCGAGCACGGCTTCGGCCAGGGCTTCGACGTGTTCGACGCGCGGCCGCTGCTCGGCAAGCCGCCCGTGGCGACCGTGCTGCTGCGCCGCGCGCGGCGCTGGCTCGCGCGACGCGACCCGGAGCGGCCGTTCTTCCTCTATCTGCACTTCATGGACGTGCACGGCCCCTACGACGCGCCCGACGCGGACTACGAGGCGGTGCGCGCGAGCCCGGGCCTGCCGGCGTCGCGCACGCTCACCGCGGCCGAGACGGCGGGCCTGCCGCCGTACCTGCTGCGCGCCCGCTGGGCGGCGGATCCGGGCGCGGACGACCTCCGCACCTGGCACGCGCGCTACGCGGCCGGCGTGCACGCCCTCGACCGCCAGCTCGGCCCGTTCCTCGACCGCCTCGAGGCGTCCGGCGTGCTCGACGACGCGATCGTGGTCTTGACGTCCGATCACGGCGAGGAGCTGCTCGAGCACGGCGGCTGGGACCACGGCCACCGGCTGTACGACGAGCAGATCAGGGTGCCGCTGCTGATTCGCCTGCCGCGGGGCGCGAGCGGAGGGCGGCGCGTCGACGAGGTCGTCAGCCTGGTCGATCTGATGCCGACGCTGCTCGCGCGCGCGGGTGCGCCGGCGCCGCCGCCAACGCAGGGCCGCGACCTGTCGCCGCTGCTCGAGGGTGCGGACTCCGCGGGTCCGGGGACGACGTTCGCCGGCGCCGTCAAGTGGAACCCCGAGATGCGCTCCGTGCGGACGGCGGCCGCGAAGCTGATCCGCGACGGACGCGCAGGCGCAGCGCAGGCCTTCGACCTGACGCGCGACCCCGGCGAGCAGCACGACGTCGCGCGCGAGGAGCCGCAGCTCGTCGCGGAGCTCGAGGCCTCGCTCGCCGAGCACCGTCGCGCGCTCGCGGCGCAGCCCGCGCTGGCGCCGGAGCAGGTCGAGATCTCGGGCGAGACGCGCGAGCGGCTGGAGGCGCTCGGCTACACGCGGTAGCGCGCGACGCGCTTGCGCGCGTCGCCGGCCGCCGCGTCGCGGGCGGCTCAGCCGTCCCGGCCGCGAAAGAGCGTCGCCGTGCTCCGGGTCGTCGATCCAGCCGTGTAGCCGCCCTGCCAGCACGCGCCGTCGCTCGCCAGGAGCT
>JBFMAS010000441.1:0-10309 GCA_040755575.1 Thermodesulfobacteriota bacterium | reverse complement strand
GCGGATCGACGAGATCCTCGCCGACTCGAAGGCCTGGACGCAGGGCAAGCAGCGCCTGACCGCGACGCGGCTGCACCGGATGCTCGTCGCCGAAGGACACGCCGTCGGCGCGACGCTGGTGAAAGGTCGAACGAGCGCGCGGTGCGCGCGGGCTTCCTGCTGCGGGCGGACGCGGAGCTGATCGAGGCGTGGGCGATCGAGTCCGGCATCGGTGCCGGCATCGGCGATTGACGCGCCGGGCGGCGCCCCCCGTCAGCGCGCCCCGCGCAGCACGCGCTCGACGCTCTCCCGCACGAGCGCGAAGCTCGCTTCGCCCTCCGCGATGACCTCGGCCGCGCGGTCGAACTCGAGCAGGCGGACGTGCGGCAGCCGTGGCGAGACGATCACGTCCGCGGGGTCACCTGCGAGGCGGCTGCGCGTCACGCGGTCCTGCATGATGTAGATCGAGCCCGCGACCACGTCGAGCAGCCCGGGCGGCCGGGCGCGGTCGCGGCTCGAGGAGAGCAGGCTCGCCGCGGCGCGCAGCCGCGGCTGCAGCGCGCGCGGCAGGCGGGAGATCGCGTCCTCGAGCTTCGCCGGCTCGTCGAGCTCGGGCAGCGCGGGCTGCACGTTGCGGCTCGTCAGGTCGCCGCCGAGGTTGACCGCGATCACGACGTCGGCGCCGAGCGCGCGGCACACCGACACCGGCACCGGGTTGACCAGGCCGCCGTCGACGAGCCAGCGGCCCTCGACGCGCGCCGGCACGAACAGGCCCGGCAGCGAGATCGACGCGCGGACGGCGTCGAGCAGCGAGCCCTCGCGCAGCCACACCTCGCGCCCGGTCTCGAAGTCGGTCGCGACCGCGGCGTAGCGGACGTCGAGGTCCTCGATGTTCTTGTCGCTCTCCGCGCTGCGGAGCTGCTCGAAGACGCGCGTGCCGGCGACGAAGCCGCCGCGGCCGGCGCGCAGGTCGAGCAGGCGCAGGATGTCGAGGCGCGTGATCGAGCGCACCCAGCGCTCGAGGCGGGGAAGCTCGCCGGTGACGTACGCGGCGCCGACCAGGGCGCCGATCGACGTGCCGCACACGACGTCGGGCGCGATCCCGGCCGCCCGCATCGCGTTCAGCACGCCGATGTGCGCCCAGCCGCGCGCCGAGCCGCTGCCGAGCGCGACGCCGACGCGCGGCCGGCGGCGCTGCTTCGCGGCCTGGGTTTGGGTCTGCGCGCGCGCCACGCGGCGGAGCTACCACCGCGCTGCGGCGGATGCGACGTCGCGGAAAGCGCCGGCCCGATGGCGCGGGTGTCGCGCAGCCGCTAGAACCGCCGCGTGGGGCCGAGCCTCGCCTCCGTCGTCGTCGGGCTGGTCGTGCTCGCCGTCGTCTTCGGCGTGCTGGAGCGCGTCGCGCCCGCCGTCGCCGGCCAGCCGCGCTGGCGCCGCGGGATGCGGGTCGATCTCGCGTGGTGGTTCGTCACGCCCCTCGCGACCAAGTGGTTGACGCGCGTCGCGATCGTGCTCGTGCTGGTCGCTACGGCCGCCGTCTCCGGCGTGCCGATCGACGAGCCGCACCTCGAGCAGTACCTCGCCCCGAGCCCCGCGATCGCGCGCCTGCCGTGGCTCGTGCAGCTCCTGCTCTTCCTGCTGCTCACCGACCTGCTCGCCTACCTCATGCACCGCGCGCTGCACGGCCGGCGCCTCTGGCGGATCCACGCGGTGCACCACTCGTCGACCGAGGTCGACTGGCTGTCCTCGGTGCGCGTGCACCCGCTGAACGACGTGCTGGTGCGCGTCGCGCAGGCGGTGCCGATCGTGCTGCTGGGCTTCGATCCGCTGCTGATCGCCGCCTACGTGCCGCTGCTCACGTTCTACGGGATCCTCGTGCACGCCAACGTGCCGTGGGACTTCGGCCCGCTGCGCTACGTGCTCGCGAGCCCGCACTTCCACCGCTGGCACCACGCCGCGGAGGAGGACGGGCTCAACCGCAACTTCGCGGGTCTGTTCCCGTTCATCGACCTCGCCTTCGGCACGCTGCACATGCCGCGCGGGCGCCGGCCGCAGCGCTTCGGCATCCCGGACGGCGACGTGCCGGAGCGGCTCTGGGGGCAGGTGGCGTATCCGTTCCGGCGCGCTCGCCGGTGACGCGGCGACGACCGCGCTTCCGGTCGGGGTGTCGATTCTCGCCTCGTCCGACGACCAGCACGTGCCGGCCGGACGAACGCGGCCGTCGGAGGAGAGGAAGATGCCGATCGAGCTTTATGCCCACCCGTTCTCGTCGTACTGCCAGAAGGTCCTGATCGCGCTCTACGAGAACGCGACGCCGTTCGAGCTCCGCATGCTCGCGTTCGGCGACGCGCAGGCGGCCGCCGAGCACGCGGCGCTGTGGCCGCTGCGGCGCATGCCGGTGCTGGTCGACGACGGCACGACGGTCGTCGAGGCGTCGATCATCGTCGAGTACCTGGACCTGCACCGTCCGGGCCCGGTCCGCTTGGTGCCCGAGGATCGACGCGCGGCGCTCGAGGTGCGGATGATGGACCGCATCTTCGACAACTACGTGATGACGCCGATGCAGAAGATCGTCCTCGACGCGATCCGCAGCCCGGAGAGCCGCGATCCGCAGGGCGTCGCGGATGCGCGGGCGCTGCTCGACACGGCGTACCGCTGGCTCGACGACAGGATGGCGGGGCGCAGGTGGGCGGCGGGCGACGCCTTCAGCCTGGCCGACTGCGCGAGCGCTCCGGCGCTGTTCTACGCCGACTGGGTCCATCCGATCGCGGACGAGCTGACCAGCCTGCGCGCCTACCGGCAGCGCCTGCTCGCGCGCCCCTCGTTCGCGCGCGCAGTGGACGAGGCGCGGCCGTACCGCGCGGCCTTCCCGCCGGGCGCGCCGGACCGGGACTGATCAGAACTGCGCCTGGATCGTCTCGCCGTTCGTGATCTGGCACTCGCCGACGCCGCCGCCCGTCATGCCCTCGGCGGGGTCGGCGAGCGCGAAGCGGCAGCGCATGGTGTTCTTCTGGTCGCCGAACAGCGTGGCGATCACCTTGCCCGTGTAGTTCTGCACGAAGGTCGCGTAGTCGCCGCCGCCCCAGTCGCCCCAGAACGGGTTCCACGGTCCCCAGCCGCCCCAGCCCGGGCCGAAGGTGTCGGCCGTCGACTCGGAGGTGATCTGCAGGTAGCGGCCCGTGAAGTACTCGCCCGTCGGCAGCGTCGTGTTGATCGTGCCGCCCGAGCCGAAGCGCTCGGTCGTGTAGCTCATCTCGATGGGCTTCGGCTGCATGCCGGGCGCCTCGAGCCGCCCCGCGATGGCGCCCGTGTAGGTGCAACCGCCGAGGCAGGCGGCGAGCGCCAGCCAGCGAGCGAAAGCTGCCGTTCCCCCCATCGTCACGTCCCCCTGCGCTGCGCGCTGGAGCGCTCCTGCATCCCGGAGCGCAAGGCTGCGATGCTACGTCGATTCCGGCCGCTTGGCAAACTCGCGTATTGACCGCCAGCGGAACGGGCTGGCACGGTCTGACTCCATGCCCGGCTCCTCCTCCCGAGCACACCGCCTCCCTCGCCCGAGCCACCGGCAGGCCCTCCTCGGCGTGGTCCTCGCCGTGCTGATCGCGCCGGCTGCCGAGGCCGCCCCGTGGACCTTCACGGACGTGACCGCCGCGGCCGGCGTGCTGTACGAGCACGGATACTTGACGCCTGCCGCGGGCTCGCGTCCGCAGCGCATCAACACGGGCGGCGTCGCCGCGGGCGACTACGACGGCGACGGCTTCGTCGATCTCTACGCCGTGCGCGGCGACATCGGCCCGAACCTGCTGTTTCGCAACCGCGGGGACGGAACCTTCGAAGAGGTCGGCGCGGCCGCGGGGGTCGCGCTCGCGGGCAGAAAGGGGACGGGCGCGATCTTCGCGGACTACGACGGCGACGCGCACCTCGACCTGCTCGTCCTCGGAGGCGGCCGCGAGGACGCCGCTCCCGAGCAGCCGGTGCTCTTCCGCAACCTCGGCGACGGCACGTTCGCGGACGTCACCGCGGCGTCCGGCATCGTCTCGAACCGCGACAGCGTCTCCGCCGCCTTCGGGGACTACGACCGCGACGGCGACCTCGACCTCTTCATCACCCACTGGGGCGACAACAGCCCGCCCGGTCCGACCCAGCACCTGTGGCGCAACGACGGCGACGGCAGCTTCACGGACGTGAGCGCGGCCGCCGGGATCTCGCCGGCCTACACGATGCCGGGAACGAACGAGGTGAGCGATCTGAGCTTCTCGCCGAGCTTCGCCGACATCGACAACGACGGCTGGCCGGACCTGCTGGTCACCGGCGACTTCGAGACCAGCCAGGTGTTCCTCAACGACCGGGACGGCACGTTCAGCAACGTGACCGACGCCGTGATCAGCGACCAGAACGGCATGGGCGGCGCGGTCGGCGACTACGACGGCGACGGCAACCTCGACTGGTTCGTGTCGAGCATCTGGGATCCCGACCAGGACAGCATGGGCAACAACTGGTTCGTCAGCGGCAACCGGCTCTACCGCGGCCGCGGCGACGGCACCTTCGAGGACGCGACCGACGCCGCCGGGGTGCGCGAAGGCTACTGGGGCTGGGGCTCGACCTTCCAGGACCTGGACAACGACGGCGACCTCGACCTGTTCCACGTCAACGGCTGGAACCCCGACGACCCGGAGGCGCACGAGTTCCACCTCGATCCCGCGCGGGCTTTCATCTCGAACGGCGACGGCACCTTCACCCAGCGCGCCGAGGAGCTCGGCCTGGCCGACACGGGCCAGGGCCGGGGCGTGGTCGCCTTCGACTACGACCGCGACGGCGACGTCGACCTGTTCATCTCGAACAACCAGGGCACCTCCCGGCTCTACCGCAACGACGGCGGCAACCAGCAGAACTACCTCGCGATCAAGCTCCGGGGCCGCGCGCCCAACAGCGAGGCCATCGGGGCGCGCATCCGCGTGACGGCCGGCGGCAAGACGCAGATGCGCGAGATCCGTGCCGGCGACAACTACGTCTCGCAGGACCCCGCCGAGGCGCACTTCGGGCTCGACACGGCGGCCGCCGCGACCGAGGTCGAGATCGTCTGGCCCGATGGCAAGCACAAATTCCTCGGCAGGACGCGCGCGAACCAGCGCGTCGTGGTCGAGCAGCCGCCGCCCGACGTCGACGAGCAGGACGAGGCGCAGAAGAGATGCATCCTCGCCCTGAACCGCGGCGGCGCGAAGATCGCCGCGGCCGTCACGCGTCGCTTCGCCCGCTGCATCCGCGACGCCGGGGCAGGGCGCCTGCCCGCGGGCCAGACGGCCTCGCAATGCCTCGCGGACGACCCGCGCGGCGTCGTCGCCGCGGCGGTCGAGCGCGCCGAGCGATCGTCGGCGCGCGTCTGCATCCGCCCGCCGAGCTTCGGTCCGCGTACCGCCGCCGAGGTCGGCGCGGCGATGCTCGACACGTTGCGGGTCGAGGACGTCTTCGGCCCGCTGCTCGACTCGGCCGTGATCGACGCGGCCGCGGATCGCGCGGGCGCAGCCTGTCAAGCCGGCGTCGCGGACGGCCTGGCGGCTCTCGTCCGGGTGCAGATCACGGCCTTCAACAACTGCAAGGCCCACGGTCTCGCCGCGGGCGACATCCGCTCGACCGCCGACCTGCGAGGGTGCGTGGGAGCCGACGCGGGCGGCCGGGTGGCGCGCAAGGTCGCGTCGGTGCAGCGGCGGGTCGAGCGTCTGTGCGACACGACCGCGATCGCCGACGCCTTTCCCGGCAAGTGCGCCGGCACGGAGCTCGCGGGCCTCGCCGCCTGCATCGCGACCCAGGCGAGCTGCGGCGTCTGCACGGCCCTCGCCGCGGCCGATCGCACGAGCTCGACCTGCCATCGCTTCACCGACGGCGTCGCGGCCGGCGCGGACTACTGCGGCGACGAGCCCGTCACGACGCAGTCGGTCGCGCGGCAATGGAACGAGGAGCTGCTGGACGCGATCCGCAGGGACACCCCGCGGCCGACGGTCCACGCGCGCAACCTGTTCCATCTCTCCGGCGCGATGTGGGACGCCTGGCGCGCGTACGGAGGCGGCGGCTCACCCTGGCTCAGCGACGAGTCGTACGCCGCGGACGACCCCGCGCGTGCGCGCGAGATCGCGATCAGCTTCGCCGCCTACCGCGTGCTCGCGGCGCGCTTCGCGAGCTCGGTCGGCAAGGCGGTCACCCTGCCGGCGATCGACGAGCGGATGAACGACCTCGGCTTCGACGTCGGCTTCACGGACACCGCGGGCGATTCGCCGGCGGCGGTCGGCAACCGGATCGGCGCCGCGGTGCTCGCGTTCGGAGCGACCGACGGCGCGAACGAGGTGGGCAGCTACTCCGACCCGACGTACGCTCCGGTCAACGCGCCGATGATCGTCAAGCAACCGGGGACGGTCATGCTCGACCCGAACCGCTGGCAGCCGCTCGCGCTCGATCTCATCATCACGCAGAACGGCATCCCGCTGCCGGACCGGGTGCAGACCGCGGTCGGGGCGGGCTGGAACGCGGTCGTCCCGTTCGCGCTCACGCGCGACGACCCGGACGACGTCTACATCGATCCGGGTCCGCCGCCGCAGCTCGGCGGCGCCGGCGACGCGGGCTACAAGGAAGGCGGCCGCCAGGTGATCGAGCTCTCGAGCTGGCTCGATCCGGCGGACGGCGTGATGGTGGATCGCTCGCCGGGCGCCTTCGGCAACAACCCGCTCGGCACCAACGACGGCACGGGCCACCCCGTCAATCCGGTGACCGGTCTGCCGTACGAGCCCAACCTGGTGCCGCGCGGCGACTGGGCGCGCGTCCTGGCCGAGTTCTGGGCCGACGGCCCGGCTTCGGAGACGCCGCCCGGCCACTGGAACGTGCTCGCCAACGAGGTCTCCGACCACCCGGGCTTCGAGCACCGGATCGGCGGCAGCGGACCGCTGCTCGACCGTCTCGAGTGGGACGTCAAGCTCTACCTCGCCCTGAACGGCGCGGTGCACGACGCGGCGATCGTCGCCTGGGGCCTCAAGCGCGAGTACGACTCGGTGCGCCCGATCTCGATGATCCGGCACATGGGCGGCCTCGGGCAGTCCTCCGACCCCGGCGGGCCGTCGTACCATCCGAGCGGCCTGCCGCTGCAGCCGGGGCTGATCGAGGTGATCACCGCCGAATCGAGCGCGCCGGGAGAGCGCCACGAGCATCTCGCGGAGTTCGTCGGCGAGGTCGCGACGCGGCAATGGATGGGCCCGGTCGACGACCCCGAGATCGAGACCGCGGGCGTCGGCTGGCGCCGCGCGGTCGAGTGGATGCCGTACCAGCTGAAGACCTTCGTCACCCCGGCCTTTCCCGGCTACGTCTCCGGACACAGCACCTTCAGCCGTGCCGCCGCGGAGGTCATGACCCTCTTCACGGGGAGCGCGTTCGTCCCCGGCGGCATCGGCAGGTTCACCGCCAGCGCCGGCAGCCAGCTCCACGTCGAGCTCGGACCGGGCGTCGACGTCGAGCTGCAGTGGGCGACCTACTACGATGCGGCCGACCAGGCCGGGCTGTCGCGCCTGTACGGCGGCATCCACGTCTACCCCGACGACTTCAACGGCCGGATCGCAGGCTCGCTGGTCGGCATCGGCGCGTTCGACCGCGCGATGGAGTACTTCGCGGGGCCGGGCGCTCCCTGAGCCGTCGCGTAGCGCAGCGCGCGCTCGGCCGCGCGCCGCGTGCGTGCTAACCAGGCGTCCGCCGCCGGCCGATGGTGGAGCGGGGCGCGCGGCAGGCTTTTCGGAGCGGATCGAGGGTGGAAGCACGGAGCGACGACGGGGCGAGCTCGCGCAACGGCGCGTCGCTCGCGCGTCGCGGCCTCGTGCAGCTCCTCGTGCCGTGCGCGATCGGCGTCGCGACCGGCGCGTGCGTCGCGGGTGCGTCGCACGTGGTGGAGGACCTGGCGCTCGAGACGCTCGCCTCGCTGCCCGGGGCCCTGCCGGCGGTCCCCTCCATCTTCGGCCTGCTGCTGACGCTGCTCGTCGTCCGCCACGTGACGCGGGTCGCGCATCCGGCGACGGCCGAGGTCTACATCCTCGCGTACCACGACCCGCACGCGCGCATCCCGCTGCGCGAGCTGCCGGGACGCGTGCTCGCCGCCGCGGTGACGGTCGCGAGCGGCGGCTCGCAGGGCCTCGAGTCGCCGTCCGCGCTGATCGGCGCGTCGCTCGGCCAGATCTCGGGCGGCCGCCTGGGGCGCATGGTGACCACCGACGACGCGCGCTCGTGGATGGTGGCCGGCGCGAGCGCCGGCATCGCGGCGGTGTTCTCCTCGCCGGGCGTCGGCGCGATGTACGGCATCGAGGTGCCGTTCCGGCGCGACGTCGACGCGCCGCGCCTCGTCCCGGCGGCGGTCGCGGCGGGCGCCGCGTACTGGACGCGCGCCGCGCTGGTCGGCCCGAGCACGCTCGTGACCCTGCGCGGCGAGCCGCCGCTCGACGCGCTGCTCGTCCTGGGCTGCCTGTTGACGGCGGTCGGCTGCGGGCTCGGTGCGCGCCTGTTCGCGATCGCGACCGAGGAGCTGCACCGGCTCGCGTCGCGGACGAGCGCGCTCGCGCGCGCGGCGGCGGGCGGAGCGCTGCTCGCGGCGCTGGCGTGGGGCGCGCACGCGCTCGCCGGCGCGTGGCTCACCTTCGGTCCCGGCTACGTCGCGGCGCGCTGGCTCGAGGGCGGCGAGCACGCCGTCTGGCTGCTCGCGGTCACCGCGCTCGTCCGCACGGCCGGCACGCTGACGTGCGTCTGGGGCGGGGGCGGAGGCGGCGTGTTCACGTCGCTCGCCGTCACCGGCGTGTTCGTCGGCGAGCTGGTCGCGCAGGCGCTCGGTCGCAGCGAGAGCAGCTTCCTGCCGCTGCTGGGCTCCGCCGTGTTCCTCGGCGCCGGCTACCGCATCCCGCTCGCCGGCATGCTGCTCGTCGCCGAGTCGAGCGGCAGTCTGGTATTGACGGTGGTCGGCATCGTCGCCGTCGGCATCGGCCAGGTGCTGATGGGCGAGCACTCGGTGTCCGACGCGAAGCGCGAGCGTCGCTCGCCGGACGAGCTTTTCGCCACCGCAGCGGAGCGTGCTAGAGCGGCCGCGACGCCCCGTTCGAGCGCGGCCGGGGCAGGGGGTGGATCGCGATGACGAGGCACCGGGTCGTTTCGCTGTTCGACGTCGACAACACGCTGCTCGACAACGACCGCGTCGTGCAGGACATGATGCGCTACCTCGACCGTGAGGTCGGCCACGACCGGCAGCAGCGCTACTGGGCGATCTTCGACGAGCTGCGCAAGGAGCTCGGCTACGCCGACTACCTGGGCGCGCTGCAGCGCTACCGGGTGGAGAACCCGCGCGACTCGCACCTGCTCGCGGTGTCGTCGTTCCTCGTCAACTATCCCTTCGCGAACCGGCTGTTCCCGAACTCGCTCGACGTCCTCGAGCGCTTCCGCGAGTGGGGGCCGACGGTGATCCTGTCGGACGGCGACGTCGTGTTCCAGCCGCGCAAGATCGAGCGCTCGGGGTTGCAGGAGGCGACCGAGAGCAACATCCTGATCTACGTGCACAAGGAGCTCGAGCTCGACGACGTCGAGAGCCGCTATCCCGCGGAGCACTACGTGCTGGTCGACGACAAGCTGCGCATCCTCGCCGCGGTGAAGCAGGCCTGGGGCGAGCGCGTGACGACGGTGTTCCCCCGGCAGGGGCACTACGCGCACGACGCGCACGAGATCGCCAAGCATCCGGCGGCCGACGTGACCGTGGAGCGGATCGGCGATCTCGTCGCCTACGACCTCGACACGCTGCTGGGCGCGGCGCGCGCCCGATGATCGTGGCGCGGGCGGCGCTGCTCGTCGTCGTCGCCGCGGCGACCGGCTGCGCGCTCTGGGCGTCGGACGACGCGCCGCGGCCCGCCGCGCTCGTCGCCGCACCGGGCGAGCGGTTCACGATCGAGCTCGAGGCGAACCACTCGACCGGCTTCGAGTGGCAGCTCGGCAAGCCGCTCGACGAGGACGTCGTGACGCTCGTCGAGACGCGCTACGAGACGGCGCCCGGCGCCGCGCCCGGCACCGGCGGCAAGGAGGTGTGGACCTTCGGCGCGGTCGGGCCCGGCTGGGCGAAGATCGACCTCGTCTACCGGCGGCCGTGGGAGGACGACCTCGCGCCGGCGCGTCTCGCGTCGTACTCGGTCGACGTGCGCTAGGAGCCTGTCCGAGTAAGGGCGTGGGAGCGAGAAGCGCGAGGCGCCGCGAGCGCAAGGAGACGAACCCGAAGGCGTATCCGGGGCGATCCGTCGAGGGTTCGGCGACGCAGCGATCGCGGATGCATCGCGCT
>JBFMAS010000440.1:0-2385 GCA_040755575.1 Thermodesulfobacteriota bacterium | reverse complement strand
TTCTTCCCTACGCGCTGCTGCCGCTCGGGATCTGGGCGGCGCTCAGGCTCGGACCGTTGGTCGCCGCGCTGACGACGCTGGCGATCGCGCTGGGCGCGGCCGGCAGCGTGGCGCAGGGCTTCGACTCGCTCGGCGGCCTCCCCCATCCGGGAGATCCTCTCGCGACGGCGTCGCTGCCGACGTTCGTCGCCGTGCTGGCGCTGTCGACACAGCTCGTCGCGGCGCTGACGGCGGAGCGGCACCGCACGGAGAGCGAGCTGCGGGCGCGCGAGGAGCGCTTCGAGCTCGCCGTGCGCGGCTCGGACGTCGGCATCTGGGACCACGACCTCCGGACGGGGGCGCAGTTCTACTCGCCGCGCTACCGCGAGCTGCTCGGCTATCCGTCCGACGAGTCCGACCCGTCGTTCGGCACCTTCGGCACGCACCTCCATCCGGAGGACCAGGCGCGCGTCTACGAGCACGTGCGGCGCCACCTCGCCGAGCGCGTGCCGTACGACGTCGAGTACCGCGTGCGCACGCGTGGCGGCGCCTACCGCTGGTTCCACTCCCGCGGGCAGGCGATCTGGGACGAGACCGGCGAGCCCGTGCGCATCGCGGGCTCGGTGCGCGACATCACCGAGAAGAAGGCGCTCGAGCAGGACCTGCGCTCGACGCGCGACGCGGCCGAGCGGGCGAGCCGCGCGAAGATCGAGTTCGTCGCCAACATGAGCCACGAGCTGCGCACGCCGATGAACGGCATCATCGGCTTCGCGCACCTGCTGCTCGACACCGACCTCAGCGACGAGCAGCGCGAGTTCGCGCAGACCATCAGCGACTCCGCCGAAGGGCTGCTCACCATCATCAACGACATCCTCGACTTCTCGAAGATCGAGGCGCACAAGCTGTCGCTCGAGGCGGTCGACTTCGAGATCCGCGAGGTGTTCGACGGCGTGCTCGCGCTGCTCGCCGAGAAGGCGGCCGCGGGCGGCATCGAGCTCGCCGCCTTCGTCGACGACGCCGTGCCGCGCATGGTGCGGGGCGACCCGGTCCGCTTCCGCCAGGTGGTGACCAACCTGGTCGGCAACGCCGTCAAGTTCACCGAGTCCGGCGAGGTCGTGGTGCGCTGCGCGCTCGAGGACAGCGGCCGCGACGCCGTGGTCCTGCGCGTGACGGTGGTCGACACCGGCATCGGCATCGCGCCCGACGTCGTCGCGGGGCTGTTCGAGCCGTTCCGGCAGGGCGACCAGTCGACGACGCGCAAGTACGGCGGCACCGGGCTCGGCCTCACCATCTCCCGCCAGCTCGTCGAGCTGATGGGCGGGAAGATCGGCGTCACGAGCGAGCTCGGCAAGGGCAGCACGTTCTGGTTCACCGCGCGGCTCGGCCCGGCCGCGACCTCGGCCGGCACGTCGGACGCCGAGCCGGTGCGCGCCCGGGTGCTGATCGTCGACGACAGCGCGACGATCCGCGTCTGGCTCACCTCGCGGCTCGCCGCGCACGGCATGGAGCCGTCCGCCGTCGAGAACGGCCACCTGGCGCTCCAGCTCCTGCGACGGGCCGCCGCCCACGGCGCGCCGTTCGACCTCGCGATCCTCGACCTCGTCATGCCCGGCATGGACGGCATCGCGCTCGCGCGCGCGATCAAGGCGGACCCGGCGCTGCGCGGCATGCCGCTCGTCATGCTCACCGCGGTCAACGACAGCCGCTGGGCGGCCGAGGCCGAGCGCGCGGGCATCGCCGCGTGCCTGGTCAAGCCGGTGCGCGAGCAGAAGCTCGTCGCCTGCCTCGACGGCATCCTGGCGGCGGCCGGCGAGGCGGAGCGGCCCGGCGCGCGGGGCTCGCTGCTGAGCATGACCGCCTCGCGCGAGCGCGCGCACCGCAAGGCACGGCCGCGCGTGCTGGTCGCGGAGGACAACGCGATCAACGCGCGCGTCGCGCTGCGCATCCTCGACCGCCTCGGCTTCGACGCCGACGCGGTCGCGAACGGCCGCGCCGCGGTCGAGGCCATGGGCGACGGTCGCTACGACGCCGTGCTGATGGACTGGCAGATGCCCGAGATGAACGGCCTGCAGGCGGCGCTCGCGATCCGCGCCCGCGAGACCGCGGGGCGGCACACGCCGATCATCGCCATGACCGCCAGCAGCATGGAGGGCGATCGCGACGCGTGCCTGGCGTCGGGGATGGACGACCACATCGCGAAGCCGGTGCGGCCGGAGGAGCTGAAGGTCGTGCTCGACCGGTGGCTGGGGCCGCGCGCGCTGTCGGCGTGACGCGTGCGTGGCTCGAAGGCTGGTGCGCGCGGCAGAGGGTCGTGTGCCGGCTCCGCTCCGGTCGCCGAGGGCTCGTGCGGGAGAATGCGTCTTTCGCTCGGCTCCCCAGAAGTCGCTCCGCCGGCACACGGCCCTC
>JBFMAS010000439.1:0-8658 GCA_040755575.1 Thermodesulfobacteriota bacterium | reverse complement strand
GCACGTGCGCATGCACAAGGCCGAGGGCGAGCTGTTCCGCGACGTGCTGGTCGCCGGTGCGCGAGCGTGCGCGCTCGAGGCGACCACCCTGCCGGAGAAATCTGCTCTTGACGCGGCGGCACGGATCCTCGGGGTGACGCGCGCGGGCCTCGACGCGCGGCTCGCGGCGCTCGGCAAGGCGGCCGGGCCGCCCTGGGGCAAGGACCAGAAGGAGGCGGCCGCCGCCGCGCTCGCGGCGCTGGCGCGCGCCGGCGGCGGCCGCAGCACGTGATCGTGCAGCGGAGCGCCGCGCGCCGTGCGGGGACTGCCCGCGAAGATTTCGCTGGTGCCGCCGCCGCGCGCCGCGCTATACGCCGGGCGGTCGCATGGTCTTCGAGGAGATCCGCACCGGCGGCTGCTGCTCGTACGTGATCGCGTGCGGCGACACGTGCGCGGGGGTGATCGTCGACCCGGTGCTGTCGCAGATCGACCGCACGCTCGCGCTCGTGGGCAAGGCCGGGGTGCGCGTGCACTACGTCATCGACACGCACACGCACGCGGACCACTTCTCGGCGTCGCAGGAGCTCGCACGCCGGCTCGGCGTGCCGCGCGTCATGCACCGCGCCAGCGTCGCGCCGGCGGTCGACGTGCGCGTCGACGACGGCGAGACCCTGATCGCCGGCCGCCTGCGGCTGCGCGTGCTGCACACCCCCGGCCACACCGACGACTCGATGTCGCTCGTCCTCGCGGACCGCGTGCTGACCGGGGACACGCTGCTCCGCGGCAGCGTCGGGCGCACCGACCTGCCGACCGGCAATCCCGAGACGCTCTACGACAGCCTGTTCGGCAAGCTGCTGCAGCAGGGCGACGCGCTCGAGGTCTATCCCGGGCACAACTACAAGGACACGCCGGTGACGACGATCGGGCGGGAGCGGGCCGACAACCCGCGGCTCGAGAGGCGCGACCCGGCCGCGTTCGTCGAGCAGATGCGCGCGCTCAACCTCGGTCTGCCGGATCACCTGACCGAGGCGCTGCGGACGAACCGCACCGGCGGCAAGACGGTGGCGCAGCTTCTCGACGAGGCCGCGCAGCGCATCGCCTTCATGTCGATGGAGGAGCTGCGCGAGCGCGTCGCCGCGGGCGACCGCGAGTTCGTCGTGCTCGACATCCGCGAGCGCGACGCCTACGACGCGGGGCACGTCCCCGGCGCGCGCCACCTGCCGCGCGGGCAGCTCGAGCTGCGCATCGATCAGACGCTGCCCGACCCGACCGTGCGCATCGTCACCTGCTGCGAGTTCGGCAAGATCTCGACGCTCGCCGCCGACACGCTGCGCACCATGGGATACGTGCGCGCGGTGGCGCTCGACGGCGGCATGAAGAGCTGGCGCGAGGCCGGCTACCCGCTCGAGCAGGCGGCCGCGACGCCGTAGCGTCCTTGCGCGGCGGCCCGGCAACCCGCAAGGGAAGGGCATGCCCTGGGTCGCTCTCGTGGTCGCCGGCCTGTTCGAGGTCGGCTGGGCCATCGGGCTCAAGTACACGGAGGGCTTCACGCGGCTCTGGCCGACGCTGTGGACGGTGCTCGCCATGATCGTGAGCCTGTGGCTGCTCGGTGTCGCGATGAAGTCGCTGCCCCTCGGCACCGCCTACACCGTCTGGGTGGGCGTGGGCGCGGTGGGCACCGTGGTCCTGGGCATCGTGCTGCTCGGCGAGCCGGCGAGCGCCGCCCGGCTGATCAGCGTCGCGCTGATCGTCGCGGGCATCGTCGGGCTGAAGCTCGCGTCGCCGAGCTGAGGGCGGCTGCGATGCGACGGCGGACCATGTCGGGGCTCCTGGTCCTCGCGCTGGCGACCTCGCTCGCGGGCGGCGCCGGCGCGGCCGAGCGCGCCGACCTCGGCCGCCACTTCCGCGGCAACGCGGGCACCTTCGTCCTGCTCGACGCGCAGACCGGTCGCACGCTCCGTCACGACGCCGAGCGCGCGCGCCGGCGCTTCGTGCCCGCATCGACCTTCAAGGTGCCGAACAGCCTGATCGCGCTCGACACGGGCGTCGCCGCCGGCCCGGACTTCGCCATCACGCGCGACGACGCCCTCGCGCCGCCCGCGCCGTGGTGGCCGCCGGCCTGGAGCGAGCGCACGCAGACGATGCGCACCGCGCTGTCGGGTTCCGTCGTCTGGTACTACCAGGAGCTCGCGCGGCGGATCGGGCCCGCGCGCATCCAGGCGTACCTCGATCGCTTCGACTACGGCAACCGCGACCTCTCGGGCGGCATCGACCGCTTCTGGCTGACGGGCGGGCTGCGCATCTCGGCCGAGGAGCAGGTCGCGTTCCTGCGCCGCCTCTACTTCGGCGAGCTCGGGGTCTCCGAGCGGACGACCCGCATCGTCAAGCAACTCCTCGTCCTCGAGGATACGGGGGCCTACCGGCTGAGCGGCAAGACGGGCTGGGCGGGCTTCGGCGAGCCCTCCACGCCCCAGGTGGGCTGGCTGGTCGGCTGGGTCGAGCGGGGCACGGACGTGCACCTCTTCGCGCTCAACCTCGACGTCCGGAGCGAGCAGGACGCCGCCGCCCGGCTCGCGATCACCAAGGCGATCCTCCGCGACGCCGGCGTGATCGACCGCTGACGCGCCGCGACGTCGCGCAACTTTCGCCAAGTCCGCGGGGCCCGGAGCGCCTACCCTGTCGCGCAAAGGAGGACAGCCATGGCTTCGATCCGCAGGGAGGTCCGCATCGCCGCTCGACCCGAGGTGGCGTGGGACGCGCTGCGCGACGTCGGCGCGCTGCACACGCGCCTCGTCCCGGGCTTCGTCGTCGACACCCGCCTCGAGGAGGGCGCGCGCGTCGTGACCTTCGGCAACGGCATGACGGTCCGCGAGCTGATCGTCGACGTCGACGACGAGTCCCGCCGCGTGGCGTGGTCCGCGGTTGGCGGGATGATGACCCACCACAACGCCTCGGCGCAGGTCTTCCCCGACGGCGCGGACGGCTGCCGCTTCGTCTGGACGGCGGACCTGCTGCCGGACGAGGTCGCGCCGGCGATCGCGGCGATGATCGAGCAGGGGATCGGCGTCATCAAGGAGACGCTCGAGCGCACGGCGCGCGCTCGCCGGGGCGCGGCCGCGTCCTGACGGGCGACGACGAGCGCCCCGGCGCGACGCTCACCCGGCGTTCGGCCGGGCGCGTACGGTTCGGCGAGACGATGTCTTGCCTTGGCGCGCACGGCGCGCTCATGTGAGCGCGCCGCGGCGGCGCCATGCCGCGGAATCCACCAATCGCAGGAGGTCCCGGCATGCTTCTCCCAGCACGAATCGTTCTCGTTGCGCTCGCCGTCGCCGCCGCGGTCACGCCCGCCCGGGCGGGGATCGCCGACAGCCCGCTGCCCGTCCTGAACGGCGTGCGCGCGAAGCACCTCTACTCGGTGCCCGGGGTCATCCGGCTCGGGACGTTCGAGACCGTGTTCATCTGCACGTCGGCGGAGAAGGAGAAGACCATCCGGCTCGGGGTCGAGGTGTTCGGCGGCGGGGGCGGCGCGCCGCAGAACGACGTCGAGGCCGGCAACGGCGCCATCGACCTCGAAGCGGGCGACACCGCCGTGATCGCGACCGGCGAGACGGGCGCCTTCAGCGAAGACGAGATCATCGACCTCAACACGAACGCGGGCGGCTCGGCGCGCATCGTGGCGACGTCGACCAACGCCATCTGCACCGCCATGCTCGTCGACTTCAGCGCGCCTCCGGCTGCGATGGTGCAGCTCACCATCGTCGCCAAGACGAAGCAGAAGGCCGCGAACTGATACGCGACGACGACGAGGGCGATCCGATGGCATACGACGAGAAGCTCTGCTCGCGCGTCCGCGCGCAGCTCGCGACCCTGCAGGACGTCAGCGAGCGGAAGATGTTCGGGGGGATCGCGTTCCTGCTGAACGGCCACATGACCTGCGGCATCCTGGGCGACTCGCTCGTCCTGCGGCTCGGTCACGAAGGCGCCGCGCAGGCGCTGCGGAAGCGCCACACGCGGCCGATGGACTTCACGGGACGCGCGCTCGCGAGCATGGTCTACGTCGACGCCGCCGGCTGCCGCCGCGAGGGCGATCTGCGCGCCTGGATCGACGCGGCGGTCCGCTACAGCTCGATGCTGCCGGCGAAGAAGCCGCGTCAGTCCATGCGCTCGATCGTCGGGGGCCGCCAGCTGCCGCGCGTCACCTCTTCGGTCGGCAAGTAGAGGCGCAGCATCAGCGAGAACTCGCCCGCCGGCGCCGGCAGCCAGTTCGCCTCGAGCCCCGGCGGCGGCTCCGCCTGCACCCAGACCTCGAGCGAGCCGTCCGCGCCGTAGACCAGGTCCGGCGAGCGGTCGCTGATCGCGTAGCGCCGCTGCGGGTTGTCGAACAGGAAGCGGTCGGCGGCATACAGCGTCAGGGACCAGAACGCGTTCACCGGCGGCAGCTCGCCGGGTGCGAAGCGGACCCGGTAGCGGTGCGCGCCGTCGAGCGGCTCGCCGCTCGAGTCCTCGACGGCGGTCGGGTAGATCGCCTCGGCGGGGACGTTCGCGCCCCAGCCGAGGCGCGCGATCGCGGCGCGCGTCTCGAGGTCGTCGCCGTAGGTGCCGATGTCGGTGCGCAGCCGCCAGCCGTTGACCGTGCCGCTCTCCTCCGCGGCGCGCTCGATGCGTGCGAAGCCGCGCGCGATGCCCGCCTCGAGCGCTGCTCGCAGCGCGGGATCCGTGACCTCGCTCGACGGGTGGCGTCCCGGGCCGACGCCGAGGACGTCGAGGCGCGCGAGCAGCTCGCGCTGCGCGTCGGTGGTCGGCGGGTTGATCGCGAGCGCGTCGCCCATCTCGTCCCAGAAGGCGAGCCCGGTCCTTCCCGTCTCGGCCGGCGGGCCCGGCGCCGCGCCGAGCGCCGGCGGAGGCGGTGCCGACGGATCGAGCGGCGCGAGCGCGACCTGCGCGGTCAGCGCGGTGACGTTCGGCACGTCGGCGTCGTCCTCGACCAGCACCCGGCCGAGCAGGAAGGCCTGCGGCGTCGGCACGTCGATCCGCGTCGCGCCCGCGGGCACGTCGCCCTGCCAGCCGGCGGGCGCGAGCAGCCAGACGCCGCCGCGGCCCTCGGTCGTGCGCGTGCCGAGGTAGGCGAACGACTCGGTGTAGGCGTCGAGCAGCTGGAAGGTGTGGTAGCGGTCCGGGATGTCGGGCAGCTCGAGCAGCAGCGGACCCGGGCGCAGGTCGAGCACCGCGATCGCGTACAGCGTGTCGGTGTTCGGCGCGACCACCACGCGGCTCGAGGCGTCGCTGCGCGCCTGCTGCGTGAACGGCCGGTTGACGCCGAGCGCGGCGCCGAAGAACTGCAGCGTGCGCTCGGTGACGACCAGCGGGTAGCCGAGGAGGAAGCCGTCCGCGGCGAGCTCCTCGAGCGGCTGCGCGCCGCCCGCGCCCGAGCCGCGGTCGCCGCACGCGGACGCGTGCGCGAGCAGCGTGACGGCGGCGAGGACCAGGGAGAGACGGGCGACGGTACGGATGGGACACCTCCGAGCAGAGCCGCGATTGTCCTCGACCGCGGCCGCGGGCGTCAAGATCGCCGGTGCGCGGCTGCGCTTTCGCCGCCGAACGGCTACGCGCCGCTGCCGTACGGGCGCGTGATAACCTCGAGCAGGTGCCCGCTCGGATCCTTGAAGTAGACGCCGCGGCCCCCGTCGTGCCGGTTGATCTCGCCGGGCCGGGTGCGGGCGGGGTCCGCCCAGTGCTCGAGCCCGCGCTCGCGGATGCGCGCGTAGACGCGGTCGAAGTCGTCCTCGCCGATGAGAAAGGCGTAGTGCTGCAGGGCGATCTTGCCCTCCTGCGCCCCGAAGTCGAGCGAGACGTCGTTGTCGAGCTCGACGACGAGGAACGGTCCGAACGGCTTCGCCGGCGGCAGGTCGAGCATCTCGGTGAGGAACGCCGCCGAGCGCTCCCGGTCGCTGCTCCAGACGATCGTGTGGTTCAACCGTACGCTCATGGAGCCTCCTTCGCGCTCAGACGAGGTGGTGCTTGTGCAGCTTGTGCCACAGCGTCGTGCGGCTGATGCCGAGCTCCGCCGCGACCGGCGCGCGCTTGCCCTTGTGCTTGAGCATCGCACGAACGAGCCGCTCGCGCTCGGACTCCTCGAGCGGCGACGGGCTCGCGAACGCCTCGTCGGGCGGCGGCTCGTTGCGCAGCTCCGGCGTCAGGTCCTCGAGCCCCATCACGCCGTCATCGTCGACCGCGAAGGCGTGCTCGACGACGTTGCGCAGCTCGCGCACGTTCCCCGGCCACGAGTAGGCGAGCAGCGCCTCCAGCGCCTGCCGCGTGACGGCGCCGATCGGGCCCATGCCTTGCTCGTTGAAGTGATCGACGAAGTGCCACAGCAGGCCTTCGACGTCGCCCGTGCGCTGGCGCAGCGGCGGCAGGAAGAGCGGCACGACGCGGATCCGGTAGCGGAGGTCGTTGCGGAACCTGCCGGCGGCGACCTCGCGGCGCAGCGCCTTGTGCGTCGCCGATATCAAGCGCACGTCGACGGTGATCGGCTTCGAGCCGCCCACCGGCACGATGGTACGGTCCTCGAGCACCCGCAGGAGCTTCGTCTGCACGTCGAGCGGCACCTCGGCCACCTCGTCCAGGAACAGCGTGCCGCCGTCGGCCTGCTCGAAGATGCCGCGGTGGTCGCGCACCGCGCCGGTGAACGCGCCGCGCACGTGGCCGAAGAGCTCCGACTCGAGGAGCATGGGGGAGAGGGCCGCGCAGCTGATGGCGCGAAACGGGCCGCGGCTGCGCGGGCTCAGGGCGTGGATCGCCCGCGCCACGAGCTCCTTGCCGCTGCCCGACTCGCCGCGGATCAGCACCGTCGAGCTGGTGCGTGCGACCTGCCGGATGCGCTGGAAGAGCGGCTGCATCTCCGGCGCCCGGCTGAAGATGCCGTGGAAGCTCTCGAGGACGAGACCGGACGGGCGTTCGACGAGGTCCTTACGCATGTTCGAACGTTTCTTAACAAGGCTCGCCGACGGCCGCTCGCCGAAGCCGCAACCCCGCGCGGCAGCTGGGCTTTTCGTTTCCTCGCGAGCGGCACGGAAGGTGCGCAGTCCGCCGGCATGCTGCAACGTGAGCATCTTCGCGAGCCGCGGCAGGCGCTCGGCGACGGAGCACCGCGCATCCAGCACTTCTTCGACGAGGCGACCTCCACGCTGACCTACGTCGTGCACGACGCGGCGACGCGCGACGCCGTGGTCATCGACCCCGTGCTCGACCTCGACCCGAAGAGCGGGCGGACGTCGTGGTCTTCCGCGGACGCCGTCGCGCGCCACGTCGATCGGCACGGCCTGCGCGTGGCCTACGCGATCGACACGCACGCCCACGCGGACCACCTGAGCGGGCTCGCCTTCTTCAGGAAGCGCTGGGGCGCCCGCACGGTGACCGGCGCGGGCGTCGGGGTCGTCCAGGCGGCGTTCCGCGACGTCTACAACCTGGGCCCGAGCTTCCCGGTCGACGGCCGGCAGTTCGACGTCCTCCTCGACGAGGGCGACGAGCTCGAGGTGGGTGCGCTGCGGGTCCGGGCGATGCACACGCCCGGCCACACCCCGGCCCACATGTCGTGGCAGGTCGGCGACGCGCTCTTCGTCGGTGACACGCTGTTCATGCCGGACTACGGCACGGCGCGCTGCGACTTCCCGGGCGGCGACGCCGGGGTGCTCTACGATTCGATCCAGCGCATCTACGCGCTGGCCGACGAGACGCGCCTCTTCATGGGGCACGACTACCGCCCCGGCGGGCGCGAGCTGCGCTTCGCGACCACGGTCGGCGAGCAGAAGGCCGCGAACGTCCACCTGGACGCGCGCACGTCGCGCGACGAGTTCATCGAGCTCCGCAGGCGGCGCGACGCCGAGCTCGAGATGCCGGCTCTGATCCTGCCCTCCCTGCAGGTGAACATCCGCGCGGGCGAGCTGCCGGAGCCCGAGTCGAACGGGGTCTCCTACCTCAAGATCCCGCTCGACCTCCTTTGAGCATGCTCGCCCTCGGCCTTGCGCTGCTGATCGGCTCGTCGCTGGTGACGCTCGGAGCCGGCGGCTCGATCGTCACCGTGCCCGTCCTGGTCTACGCCGCCGGGCTCGACGTCCAGCACGCGGCGGGCACGTCGCTCGTGGTCGTCGGCCTGGTCGCGCTGACGGGCGCGATCGCGCGCCGGCGCCTCGTTGCCGTGCGGGCGGCGCTCGTCTTCGGCGCGCTCGGCACGCTTGCCGCGTGGCCGGGCGTCTGGCTCAACCACCACGTGCCGGGTGCCGTCGTGCTGCTCGGCTTCGCGCTCACGATGCTCGTCGTCGCGGCGCGCATGCTGCGCGCGGCGCTGCGGGGACCGCGCCCGGCCGCGGAGCGAGTCGACGCCGCGCGGCTCGTCGCGAGCGGCCTCGCGGTCGGGCTTCTGACCGGCCTGTTCGGCGTCGGAGGCGGCTTCCTGGTCGTGCCGGCCCTGTCGCTCGTCGTCGGCCTCGGCATCGCCGAGTCGGTCGCGACGTCGCTCCTGGTGATCGCGCTCAACTCCGCCGCGGGGCTGGCCGGGCACGCCTGGTACGGCACCGTCGACTGGCAGCTCGGGGCGCGGGTGGCGGCGGCCGCTCTGCTCGGTGGGCTCTTGACGCTGCCGCTCGCGCGCCGCATCGCCGCCCCGGCGCTGCAGCGTGC
>JBFMAS010000438.1:0-4352 GCA_040755575.1 Thermodesulfobacteriota bacterium | reverse complement strand
GGCCGGCGAGCCGCTGCCCGCGGCGGCGCCGGCCGTCGCCGGCGAGCGCGCCGGGCGCCGCTTGCTCGGCCGCTGAGCCGCTCCTCGGGCCGCACGCCGGCAGGGCGTCGATTGCCGCCGGCCGGGCGTCGCGATAGCACCGCGCCATGCCGCACGACGACGCCGACCTCGCCGCGCTCCGCGACCGCCTCGCCATCCAGGACCTGCTGACGCGCTACTGCAAGGCGATCGACGGCGACGACTGGGCGCTGCTCGACACCGTGTTCACCCGCGACGCGTACGTCGACTACACGAGCTCGGGCGGCATCGCGGGGGCCTACCCCGAGGTGCGCGCGTGGCTCGCGCAGGTGCTGCCGGGCTTTCCCGTCAAGCAGCACCTGGTGACCAACTTCGACGTCGCGATCGACGGCGACCGCGCGCGAAGCCGCGTCTACTTCTACAACCCGATGGGGCGCCCGAAGCCGGAGGGCGGGGTGGCGCTGTTCTTCGTCGGCGGCTGGTACGTCGACGAGCTGGTGCGCACCAGCGACGGCTGGCGGATCGCCAGGCGGATCGAGCAGCAGAGCTGGGTCGACGTGCGGGGCTGAGGGCCGCGCGCGGCTGCCGCGAACGCGACGCGGCCCCTGCCGTCGCGTGACGGGAGGGGCCGCGCTCTCCGCGAGGGGCGCTACGCCGCGCTCACGCGTACTCGCGCTCGACCTTCGCCCCGACGTGGCCCGCCGCGCCGTGCGCGATGTGGCCGAGCTCCGGCACGATCGTCGAGCCGCCGGCGAAGCCGTACGCGCTCTCGCTGTGCTGCGACAGGTCGAGGCCCTCGATCTCGTCCTCCTCGGCGACGCGCAGCGAGCCGAAGGCGAGCTTCAGGACCGAGAGGATGACGAAGGTCGCGAGCGGCGCGAAGACCGCCGTGAAGGCGATGCCCTCGAGCTGCACCAGCACCTGCTGGCCGTTGCTCTCGATCCCGGAGCCGAGCGTCACCGCGAACAGGCCCGAGGCGAGGGCGCCCCAGGCGCCGCCCAGCGCGTGCACGCCGAAGACGTCGAGCGAGTCGTCGTAGCCGAGGGCCGGCTTCAGGAACATGCACGCGGCGTACGAGATGAGCGCGACGCCGAAGCCGGTCGCGAGCGCGCCCAGCGGCGACACCGCGCCGCAAGCCGGAGTGATCGCGACCAGGCCCGCGACCGCGGCGGTCGCGCCGCCGAGCGCGGTCGGCTTGCCGCGGTGGATCCACTCGATCGCCGCCCAGGTGATCACCGCCATCGACGCGGCGGTGCTGGTGTTGAGGAAGGCGAGCGCCGCGAGCGGGCTCGCCGACAGCGCGCTGCCCGCGTTGAAGCCGAACCAGCCGGCCCACAGCAGCCCCGCGCCGATCAAGCACAGGGGAAGGCTGTGCGGCGGCATCGGCTCCTTGCCGAAGCCGCGCCGCTTGCCGAGCATGATCGCCGCGACCAGCGCCGAGAAGCCGCTCGACATGTGGACGACGAGGCCGCCCGCGAAGTCGATCGCGCCCGACTTGAAGATCCAGCCCTCGGAGCCCCACACCATGTGCGCGATCGGGCAGTAGACGACGAGCAGCCAGATCGTGATGAACGCGACCCAGGCGCTGAACTTCATGCGCTCCGCGACCGCGCCGAGGATCAGCGCCGGCGTGATGATCGCGAACATGCCCTGGAACATCGCGAACACCAGCTCCGGGATGTTGCGCGGCGGCGAGGCGTAGTTGGCGACCACCGAGTCGAGCGTCACGCCCGCGAGCCCGACCTTGGAGAGGTCGCCGACGAAGGCGTTGCCGGTGCCGAAGGCGAGGCTGTAGCCGACGAGGATCCACAGTACGCCCGCGATGCCCGCCGAGATGAAGCACTGCATCAGCACGTTGAGCACGTTCTTCGAGCGCACGAGCCCGCCGTAGAAGAGCGCGAGGCCGGGCAGCGTCATCATCAGCACGAGCGCGCTCGACGCGAGCACCCAGGCGGTGTCGCCGGAGTCGACCGCAGGCGCCGCCTCGGCCGCCTCCTGCGCCCACGCGGCGGCGCCGGCGAGCGAAGCCAGGGCCGCGCTCGCGGCCGCCGCTAGCCGCGGCGCGAGGCGGCCCTTCGTTGGCAGGTTGTCCATCCTCGTTCCCTCCTTGGGCGGATCGAAAATCAGCGACGACGATGCCGCGGATCGGAAGCGTCGATGGCCGCCGAGCAATGCCTGCGCCACGCGCACGGCGCCCGTCGGAGCGGCGCTTTGCGCCCGTGCCCGGCGCGGGGTGCCCGCGAAGTGGGCGGATGCCTGCCCAGAAAAACGGCAGGCGCTCAATTCGCGGGCGCGCTCACCCCGCCTGCAGCAGGCGCAGCGCCCACCACGCGAAGATCGCCACCTGGACCAGGTAGAAGGCGAAGCGGACCAGGACCGCGGTCGGGCTCACCGAGATCAGGTGGGTGACGGTCTGGCCGAGGCGCGCGTAGAGGACGAGCGGTGCCGCCGGATCGGTGACGTCGAGGCGGCCCGCGATCTGCGCCGCGAGCGCGAGCGCGGCGAACGCCGGCAGATTCTCGAACACGTTGTCGCGGGCGCGCGTCAGCCGCTGGCCGAAGCCCGGCACGTCGGTGCCGTCGGCGCGAAAGGCGTTCGCCTCGCGCTTGCCGCCGAGGACCAGCGAGCTGCGGAAGCCGCCCAGGACGAGGGTCAGCAGGACGAACCAGCCGGCGAAGCCGGCGAGCGCGAAAGCGGTCGGCGACATGCGCGGCCCTTATCCCGCGAGGGGGGCGGGAGACAAACGCTCGCCCGCGGGCGGCCTCATTGACCGCCGCTTCGCGCGCGCCGTATGACCGCTCGATGCACGGCGCCGCGCCCGGCCGCCGCTGCCGCACGGGAGGGAGCATGGCGTTCAGCGAGTACTCCGACTTCGACGGCCTCGGCCTCGCCGAGCTGGTGCGAAAGCGCGAGGTGACGCCGGCCGAGCTGGTCGAGGCGGCGATCGAGCGGGTCGAGCGCCACAACGGCACGCTCAACGCGGTGGTCTACAAGGCGTACGACGACGCCCGGCGCGCCGCGGCCGGGACGCTGCCCGACGGGCCGTTCCGCGGCGTGCCGTTCCTGGTCAAGGACCTCTACTGCCCGGTCGCCGGCTGGCCGATGTCGAACGGCTCGCGCTGGTTCCGCTCCGCGCCCGCGTGCGCCGAGGACGACGAGCTGGTGGCGCGCTACCGCACGAGCGGCATGGTGCTGCTCGGCAAGTCGAACACGCCCGAGTTCGGCATCACCGGCACGACCGAGAGCGCGGCCCTCGGACCGTGCCGCAACCCGTGGAACCCCGAGCACATCTCGGGCGGCTCGAGCGGCGGCGCGGCGTCGGCCGTCGCGGCGGGGATCGTGCCGCTCGCGCACGCGTCCGACGGCCTGGGCTCGATCCGCATCCCGGCCGCCTGCTGCGGGCTCGTCGGCCTCAAGCCGACGCGCGACCGCAACCCGATCCGGCGCACCTCGCAGGGCGGGATCGCCTTCGAGGTCAACCACGTCGTCTCGCGCACGGTGCGCGACTGCGCCGCGATGCTCGACTGGACGGGGCAGCCGACGCCGAGCGTCTGGTTCACCGCGCCGCCGAAGGAGCGGCCGTACCTGGAGGAGATCCGCGGCAAGGGCAGGCGGCTCCGCATCGCGTACTTCGGCGAGCCGCCGTCGCAGGTCGCGCTGCACCCGGACGTCGCGCGCACGCTCGACGACACGGTGCGCGTCCTCGGCGAGCTCGGGCACGAGGTCTTCGAGCGCCCGCTCGACGTCGACTGGCGCAAGCTCTACCGCGCGCAGGGCGTGTGGAGCGCGGGCAACTTCGTCGGCCTGATGGCGACGCACGCGGCGGCGCTCGGCAGGGAGCCCGGCGCCGACGACATCGAGAAGCTGACGCGCTGGATCTGGGAGAGCGGACAGCGCATCCCGGCCGCCGTGCACGTGCAGGCCGAGCACACGCTGAAGGACATGATCGTCGGCCTCCTCGAGCAGTTCCGGCAGTTCGACGTCTTCCTCTGTCCGACTACCGTCACGCCGCCGCCGAAGGTCGGCTACATCGATCCGTGCCGGCTCGAGCCGAAGGAGCTCAACCACCGTCAAGCAATCACGTTCGGCTTCACGCCGCCGTTCAACTTCACCGGCCAGCCGGCGATCTCGCTGCCGCTCGGCTGGTCCGCGGACGGCCTGCCGATCGGCATGATGTTCGCGGCACGCTACGCCGACGAGGCGACGCTGCTGCGGCTCGCGGCGGAGCTCGAGGAGGCGCGGCCGTGGCGCGAGCGGCGTCCGCCGGTGTGGGGGTGAACGGGGGCGTCGCGCGCGCCGAGACGCAAAGGCCCCCGTCCCGCCCACGGCGGGAC
>JBFMAS010000437.1:0-5680 GCA_040755575.1 Thermodesulfobacteriota bacterium | reverse complement strand
ACGGTTGTGCCGCGACGGCGTGGTGCGCACGACCGAGTTCGCCGACGCGGCGAACGTCGCCCAGCCGCGATCGCCGAGGACCTCTGCGATCGTGGTGGTCGCCGGCGGAAAGCCGTAGCGCCCGCGCCCCTGACCGAGGAAGTGCACCGGATGGCGTGACGTGAGGAGCGAGTTGACCGACGGGAACGTGCACGGCGCCTGGCTGCGCGCCCGCTCGAACACCACGGCTGACGCCGCGAGGCGCCGCAGGTTGGGGCTCGTGTCGCGGGCGTAGCCGTACAGGCTCAGGTGGTCGGCGCGCAGCGTGTCGGCGAGGAGCAGGATCGCGTTGCGCGCGACCCGCGTGCTCGGCCGTGGCGCGTGCGACGTCTCGCAGCCGATCAGCGGCGCGAGGAGGCAGACCACCGCGCCGAGCAGCGCGCGGCGCGGTGGCGTGCGGCGCAGCGCGGACGGCCGGCGGCTTCGCTGCTGGTGCATCGGCGTGCGGACATTAGGTCGCCTGCCACGAGGCGGGCAAGCCGGCGTGGCGGCGGCGCAGTGCGCAGCCGTCCGCGCTGCGCCTGAACGACGGCTTGGCCGCGGTCGCCCGGTGCACTACACATCGTCACCTTCGCCCGGCCACCGGCGCGGCGCGAGCGCGATAGAGCATGCTGCAGAGCGGGAAAGGGTGCGGTGTGGCGGCGGTCCTCGCCTCGCTGCTCGTCGTCGCCATCCTGGTGACGTACCGGCCGGTCGCGGACTTCGGCTTCGTCAACTTCGACGACCCGGGCTACGTGGCGGCGAACCCGCACGTGCAGCGCGGCCTCGACGCGGAAGGCATCCGCTGGGCGTTCACCAGCGGCCGCACCGCGAACTGGATCCCGGTCACCTGGCTCTCGTACCAGCTCGACGTCGAGCTGTTCGGCGTCGACCCGGGGAGCCATCACGCCGTCAACGTCGCGCTGCACGTGGCCAACGCGCTGCTGCTGCTCGCGCTGCTGCTGCGCCTCGGCTGCGGAGCCGGAGTGAGCTTCGCCGTCGCGGCGCTGTTCGCGCTGCACCCGCTGCGCGTCGAGTCGGTGGCGTGGATCTCGGAGCGCAAGGACGTGCTGTGCGCGACCTTCGGGCTCCTCGCCGTGCACGCGTGGCTCGGCTGGACGGCGCGCGGCGGGCTCGCGCGCTACGCGGCCGCGCTGCTCGCGTTCGCGGTGGGCCTGATGGCGAAGCAGATGATCGTCACGCTGCCCTTCGTCCTTCTGCTGCTGGACTACTGGCCGCTCGCGCGCACTCGCTGGAGCCCGCCCGGAGCGGCGCCGGCGCGGCCGGTGCCGCTCGGCCGCCTGGTGCTCGAGAAGCTCCCGTTGCTCGCGCTGAGCGTGCTCGCGAGCCTCGCGACGCTGCTCGCACAGCGGGCGGGCGGCGCGGTCGCGGATCCCGCGCACCTGCCGCTCGTGACGCGCCTCGAGAGCGCGCTCGCCGCGTATGGCTGGTACCTCGTCAAGTCGATCTGGCCGAGCGGTCTGGCGGCGCTCTATCCCAACCCGGCGCTCGTCGGCGCCGCGATCGCGGCGGGCGAGGTCGCTCTCGGCGCGGCGGTCCTGCTCGTGGTCGGCGCCGTCGCGGTGCACCAGGCGCGGCGCCGCCCGTGGCTGCTGGTCGGCTGGGCGGTCTTCGTCGGCATGCTGGTGCCGGTGGTCGGGCTGGTGCAGGTCGGGCAGCAGTTCGCCGCCGACCGCTACGCCTACCTGCCGTCGATCGGGCTGGCGGTCGTGCTGGTCGGCGCGCTCACCGAGGCGGCGCGCCGGCTGCGCGTGCCGCGTGCCGCGGCGGCCGCCGCGGCCGCCGTGCTGCTGCTCGCGCTCGGCCTCGCGGCGCGCCGTCAGCTCGCGTACTGGAGCGACAGCGTGACGCTCGCGCGGCGCGCGCTCGACGTGACGGAGCGCAACTTCGTCATGCACTTCAACCTCGCGCTCGCGCTCGACGAGCAGGGGGATGCGACGGCGGCGCTGCGCCACTACGAGGAAGCGGTGCGGATCCGGCCCGACGTCGCGGGCCTGCGCGTCAACCTCGGCGCGGCGCTGGCGCGCGCGGGGCGCGTCGACGAGGCGGTCGGGCAGTACCGCGCCGCCATGCAGCTCGCGCCCGACGACCCGGCCGCGTTCAACAACCTCGCCTGGCTGCGCGCGACGCATCCCGCGGCCCGGCACCGCGACGGCGACGAGGCGGTGGCGCTCGCGCGCGAGACGATCCGCCGTAGCCCGACCGACCCGGGCGCGCTCGACGTGCTCGCCGCGGCGCTCGCCGAGGCGGGACACTACGGCGCCGCGCAGCGCGCGGCCGTGGCGGCGCTGTCGTCCGCGAAGGCGGCGCGGCGCGAGGACCTCGCCGGTGCGATCCGCGAGCGGCTGCTGCTCTACCGGGCGAGCCGGCCGTACCGCGAATCCCCCGCCGCCCCCGCACCGCCCGCGGTCGCGGACGCGTCGCCGTCGGGCGCTACCGCCGCCGACGACGCGGCCGACGGCGCGGGCGATCGCAACGGCGCGAGCGCCGTCACTCGACGTAGCCCAGCGCCTCCAGCCGGCGTGCCGCGTCCTCCGGCACCGCCGCCGGCGGCGGCGCAGTGACCGGGCGCGAGGTCCACGCGCGCAGCGCGGCGGCGAGCGGCTTCGCGTCGGCCTGCCGCCCGCGGAAGACGTCGTGCAGCTCGCCCGGGTCGGTCGCGAGGTCGTACAGCTCGTAGCTCTTGTCGACGCGCGACTCGATGTACTTCCATCGGCCGCGGCGGACGCCGAACTTCTCGCCCCGCAGCGCGAGACCGAGCTCGAGCTCGCGGTCGTAGCGCCGGCGCTGCACGAAGATCGGCCGGAGCGGGTCGAGCGGCGAGGTGCCCTCGAGGGCGCCCCGGAGCGACACGCCCTCGACGCCGTGCGCGGGCGGCGCCAGCCCGAGCAGGTCGTGGATCGTCGGCACGAGGTCGGCGAGCTGGACCGGCTCCGCCACGACGCGCCCGCGCGGCAGGCGCGCCGGCCAGCGCACGACGAACGGGATGCGGACCGCCTCCTCGTAGAGCATCGCGCCGTGGTGCATCCAGTCGTGGTCCATCAGCCCCTCGCCGTGGTCGGACACGACGATCACCAGCGTGTCGTCGAGGCGGCCGGCCGCGGCGAGCCGGTCTGTGAGGCGCCCGAGCTGGTCGTCGGCGTAGCGCACTTCGCCGTCGTAGGCGGCGATCTGGCGGGCGAGCTCGGTCGGCGGCGCGCCGAGCGGCGGGAGAAGCGCGCTCTCGGCGGGCGGCGGCTGGTAGGGGTCGTGCGGGTCGAACAGGTGGATCCAGAGGAAGTAGGGCGCCGCCTGCCGCGCGTCGCCGCGCTGCCCCGCGCCCGCGAGGTACCCGTTCGTCTCGAGCCAGGCCTCGGCCTGCGCGCGCGTCGCGGCGCCGCGGCGGCAGAAGCCGCCCTCGAGCGCGAAGCCCTCCCAGCTCGCGTCGTCGTTCTTGCACGCGCCGCGCGCGAAGCGGTCGTCGTAGGTCGCGAAGCCCCGGGCGAGGCCGAACATCCGGTCGAGGACGAAGGAGCTCACGAACGCGGCCGTCCGGTAGCCCTGCTCCTGCAGCGTCTCGGCGAGCACCGGCGCGGGGTGCGCGAGCGGCACGCCGTTCTTCCGCAGGTCGAGCGTGCGCGGCAGGAGCCCGGTGAACATGGTCGCGTGCGAGGGCAGCGTGGTCGGCATCGGCGCGTAGGCGGTCTCGAAGCGCACGCCGTCGCGCGCGATCTGCTCGAGGCGCGGCGTCGTCGGACGCGGGTAGCCGTAGGCGGAGCAGTGGTCGGCGCGCAGCGTGTCGATCGTCACCAGCAGGACGTCCGGACGCACCGCCGGCGTCGCCGCGCCGTGGCGCAGCACGAGCAGGCCCGCGACGGCGACCGCCAGCGCGAGCACGAGGGGAGCGAGGAAGCGGGTCAAACGGTAGCCGAGCGGCCTGCGGCGCGACGGGGACGCGGGTGGGCCATCCGCTTCGCATAGCATCGGGCGTCGACGCCGGTGAAGGGCCCACGCGACGGCCCGGGCGCGCGGCTTGCCGGGTTGGCACCCCGCGCGGATCTCCGGAATGATGCGGCATGGCCGCGGTCGACGGACTCCTGAGCCTGCTGGTCGCGCAGGGCGCGGACACGCTGACGCTCGTCGAGGGCAAGGCGCCCGAGCTCACGCGCGGCGGTGAGCCGAGGCCGCTGTCGATGCCGCCGCTCGGCGGCGAGCTCCTGCGGCGCTTCGTCGAGGAGGTGCGCGCGGCTGGCGCGCGCGAGCGCTACTCCTTCTCCGGCAAGGGCGGCACGGTCGAGTTCGAGGTCGAGATCGAGGAGCCGCACCGCATGTGCTTCCGGCGCGCCGACGCGGCCGCGCCGGCGGCGGCTGACGCGACGGCCGCGACCTCGGGCCCCGCGACTGCGGCCCCCGCGACGGCCGCGGCGCCGCGTGGCGAGCCGGCGGCGACCGGCCACCTCGCGGAGCTCATCGGGCGCGCGATCGCGGCCGAGGCGACCGACCTCTTCGTCTCGACGGCAAGCGACGCCCGGATGCGCGTCTCGGGCGAGCTGCACGAGCTGCCCGAGTCGCGCTTCGCCGAGGACGCGCTGCTCGCGCTGATCGGGCTCGACGACGCGCACCGTGCCCGTCTCGACGCCCACGGCAGCGTCGACGTCGGCCTGCGCGTCCACGACCAGAAGCTGCGCGTCAACCTGTTCCGCCATCGCTTCGGCCTCGCCGCCGCGATCCGCCCCCTGCGCCGCATCCGCTCGCTCGCAGAGCTCGGTCTGCCGCCCGGTCTGGCCGCGCTGAGCGAGCTCACCGACGGCCTCGTGCTGTTCGTCGGCCCGACCGGCTCCGGCAAGTCGTCGACCCTGGCCGCGCTGCTGCAGCACCTGAACGAGACGCGCTCGCGTCACGTCCTGACGATCGAGGACCCGGTCGAGTTCGAGTACGTCGGCGAGCGCTGCCTGTTCCACCAGCGCGAGGTGGGACGCGACGTCGAGAGCTTCGCCGCGGGGCTGCGCGCCGCGATGCGCGAGAGCCCGGACGTGATCCTGGTCGGCGAGATGCGCGACGCCGAGACCTTCGCCGCAGCGCTCACCGCCGCGGAGACCGGCCACCTGGTGTTCTCGACGCTGCACTCGGGCAACGCCGCGATGGCGGTCGACCGCATCGTCGACTCCTTCCCGCCGCACCAGCAGCTCCAGGTGCGCGGTCAGCTCGCCGGCGTGCTGCGCGCGATCGTCACCCAGCTCCTGCTGCCGGGCACGCAGCCCGGCCGCCTCGTCCCCGCGGTCGAGCGGCTGCACGTCACCCATGCCGTCTCGCACAAGATCCGTGAGGGCCGCGGCCACCAGATCGGGGACGACATCCAGACCGGCCGCGGCGACGGCATGGTCACCCTGGAAGCGTCGCTCGCCGACCTCGTCCGCCGCTCCCAGATCACCCTCCCGACCGCCCGCGCCGCCGCGAGAAAGCCCGACCTTCTCCGCGAGCTCCTGCAGCAGTAGCGCTCAGCTCGACGGCGTGACGGGCCCCGCGGCAACGTGGAGTTGCCGCGGGCGCTGCGCAGCCACCACCGAGCGGCCAGAGCCGCGAGCGCGTCCACCGCCACCAGCGCGGTGGGCGAGGCCGCGGCGGGGCTTCCCTTCCCGTTTCCTTTCCTCCTTCCCTCCCG
>JBFMAS010000436.1:0-3351 GCA_040755575.1 Thermodesulfobacteriota bacterium | reverse complement strand
GAGCGATCACTTCGTGGCCGACGGCGCGGCGTTCCGCGCCTGCGTGCGCGGCGCGGCGCAGGTCGTCGCCGACCTGCCGGGCAAGATCGGCCTGCTCGGCATCCGGCCCGAGGAGCCGTCGTCGGAGTATGGCTACGTGCTGCCCGCGTCGCCGCTGCACGCCAGCGCCTCGCTACCGGTCTTCCGGGTCGCCGCGTTCGCGGAGAAGCCGGCGCGGCCGCTGGCCCGTGCGATCGTTCGCGAGGGCGCGCTGTGGAACTCCTTCGTGATGGTCTTCCATGCGTCACGCATGCTGGAGCTGCTCGCCCGCGTCCGCCCGGAGGAGCACGACGCGATGCGGGCCGTCGCGTGCGACGCGGCCGCGCTCGAGCGGCTCTACGAGTCGGCCGAGCCGTGGAACTTCTCGACCGGCTTCCTCTCGCGCGTCGCGCCGGAGCTGCTCGTGCTGCAGGCCGACGGACTCGGCTGGAGCGACTGGGGCACGCGGCGCTCGATCGAGCGTACCCTTGCCGCGATGAACGTCGCGCCGCCCTGGCTCGTCGAGCGGGCGCGCGCGCCGCGGACCGCCCGCCGCGCGGTCGCCTGACGACGGCGCGCGTTGAATCGGCGCGGCGGCTGTGGCGGGATCGACGCGTCCCGCAACCGCGTTCTGCACGAAGGAGCACGCCATGGCCTCAGATCGAGCCCCCGTCTGCCTCGTGACCGGCGTCGGCCCGGGAACGGGCGCCGCGCTCTGCCGCCGCTTCGCGCGTGCAGGCTACCGCGTCGCGATGCTCGCGCGCTCCGCGGAGCGGCTCGCCGAGATGGCGCGCGAGATCCCCGGCACGAAGGCGTTTCCGACCGACGTCACCGACGTCGGCGCGCTGCGCGACACGTTCGCGCGCGTCCGCGCCGAGCTCGGCCCCGTCCGCGTCCTGCTGCACAACGCCGGCAACGCGAGCTTCGGCGACCTGCTGCACGTCACCGTCGACCAGCTCGAGCAGGCCTTTCGCATCAACACGACCGCGCTGCTGGTGTGCGGCCAGGAGGCGGCACCGGACATGATCGCGGCGGGGGGCGGCGCGATCGTCGTCACCGGCGCGACCGCGTCGCTGCGCGGCGGCGCGCCGTTCGCCGCGTTCGCTCCGGCGAAGGCGGCTCAGCGCTCGCTCGCGCAGTCGATGGCGCGCCTGCTCGGACCGCAGGGGGTGCACGTCGCGTACGTGATCGTCGACGGCGTGATCGACATGCCGACGACGCGCTCGTTGATGCGCGACCGCCCCGACGAGGCCTTCCTCGAGCCGGATGCGATCGCGGAGGTCTTCTGGCAGCTCGTCCAGCAGGACCGCTCGGCGTGGACCTTCGAGCTCGATCTGAGGCCGTTCGGCGAGAAGTGGTAGCGCGTGACGCCGCGGCTCGGGTGAGGGTGGAGGCCGCCGTCGAGCGATGCGCACGTGCGTGGACCTCCGTTCGGCCGCCACGCGAGCGGCGCGGCCGCGGCGGGTCCACGCACGTGCTGCGCTCAGAGCGCAATCGGGAGCTGCTCGTCGCTGACGGCCTTGCGCACCGCCGGACGCTCGAGGACGCGTGCCGCGAGCTTCGAGTACGCGGCGAGGTCGCCGACCGGCAGGCCGACGAAGCGTCCCCAGAACCAGAACACCGTCAAGTACGGGTCGCAGATCGAGTACGCGTTGCCGAGCGCGAAGCGACGGCCGTCGAGCTTGCGATCGGTGAGCTGAAGCGCTTCCCAGAACTCCTCCTGCGCCTTGTTGCGCACGCTGTCCTTCGCGCCCGGGTCCGCGACGAAGCGCTCCGCGCGCATCACGCGGCTGAAGATCGGATGGGGATACGTCGCGCCGTAGAGCAGCCACTCGTGGCAGCGCGTGCGCTCGATCGTGCCCGGCTTCGGCACGAGGTTCGCCTCGGGATGCGAATCGGCGAGGTGGAGCAGGATCGCCGGAGCCTCGGTGAGGAGGCCCGCCTCGGTCTGCAGCACGGGCACGAGGCCGCGCGGGTGGATCGCGCGGTACTCCGGCGTGTCGTTGTCGCCGCCGTGGATGTCGATCTTCCTCGCCTCGTACGGGTGGCCGGTCTCCTCGAGCACCGCGTGCACCGCGAACGAGCAGGCGCCGGGGTACCAGTAGAAGGTGTCCATCGCGTCCTCCTTTGCAGAACGTCCGGGGGCACGCCTTCGCGTGCGTCCCGGAGCCGCGCGGGCTCCGTGCCCGCGACGCAGGAGACGCTAGGGCGCGCGGGGACTTGAAGAAAACGCATTGTCTCAATGAGGTTCATGCGGCAGAGTCATGAACGTGCAGGGCTCGCCCGGGGACGAGACGGTGCTCGAGACGCGGCACCTGCGCCTCGTGCAGGCGATCGCCGACGAGGGCGGCGTGACGCGCGCGGGCGACCGGCTGCACCTCACGCAGTCGGCGGTCAGCCGCCAGCTCGCGGAGCTCGAGGACCGGCTCGGGCTGCGGCTCTTCGCGCGCGTCCGCAAGCGGCTCGTCATCACCCCCGCCGGCACGCACCTGCTCGAGACCTCCCGCCGCGTGCTCGACGACCTCGCGCGCGCCGAGCGCGAGATGAAGCTCCGCGGCGGGCGGGCCGAGCGCTGGCCGCTGCGCCTCAGCACGGCCTGCTACACCTGCTACCACTGGCTGCCGCCCGCGCTGCGCGAGTTCCAGCGCCGTCACCCCGACGCGGACCCCTGCATCGTGCTCGACGCGACGCCCGACCCGATCCCGGCTCTGCTGCGCGGCGAGCTCGAGCTGGCGGTCACCAACGCCGAGGTGCGGCGGCGCGAGCTCGAGGTGGTACCGCTGTTCGAGGACGAGGTGATCGCGGTCGTCGGGGAAGGTCATCGCCTGGCGGCGCGCCGGCACATCGAGGGCGCCGACCTCGACGGCGAGGCGCTGTTCGCCTTCGCAGCGGGCGGCCCCGATGCCGCCTGGTTCCGCCGCGCCTTCCTGGGCCGCGCGCAGCCGCGCGAGCTCCGCGCGGTACCGATCACCGAGGTGATGCTCGAGCTGGTGAAGGCGGACCTCGGGGCCGCGGTGGTGCACCGCTGGATCGTCGAGCCGCAGGTCCGTGCCGGAGCGGTGATCGCGCTGCGGCTCGGCAGGCGCGGCCTGTGGAAGGTCTGGAAGGCGGCGTTCGCGCGCACGAGCGGGCGGCGGGCGGAGCTGCTCGAGCTGGTCGCGCTGCTGCGCGGCAGCCTGCGCGCCCCCGGCCAGCGGCGCCTCCCGGGCGCCCGCCGTGCGGCGGCGGCCGCGGCCGAGGAGCTGCGCGCCGCGCCCGCTCGGGGCACGGCAGCCGGCGGCGCACGCCGCGCCGGCTAGACCAGGCCGATCCAAGCGTCGGCATCCGCACGCC
>JBFMAS010000435.1:0-8274 GCA_040755575.1 Thermodesulfobacteriota bacterium | reverse complement strand
CACCTCGGCCTGCGCCTCCCCGAGCGCCTTCAGCAACGAGGTGCCCCCGCGCCGATGTAGTGCCGACTCTGACCGAAAAACACCCGAGTTACCTCGGCCCTACCCCTCGAACTGCGGAAGTTGGGCTTGTCGAGCTCCGGAGGCGAGGTCGAGCTCGAGCAGCGGCAGCCGGCGGCCCGGGGGAAACGAGGGCACGTCGCCGCGGCGACGTGCGCCCATCCGCAGGTAGAAGCCCTCGGCGTGCGGGTCCGACGCGACCTCGAGCGTCCTGCCGCCGAGGCGCCGCGCCGTCTCGACGGCGTGCGCGAACAGCACGGCGCCGATGCCCGCGCCCATGCGCGCGGGCTCGACCCACATGTGCTCGAGCGACACCCGATCGCCGTCGCGCTCGAGCGCGTAGAAGGCGCACGGCTCGTCGCCGTCGCAGGCGCAGAAGACGCGGCCCGCCGCGCAGGCTGCCTCGTCGACCGTGAGGTCCTCGCGCCACGCGGCGATCCAGGCCTCGGGGTAGCCCCAGTGCCGCTTCGCCGCGTGCGCGATGCGCGTCAGCGGGGCGGCGTCCTCGGGCCGCGCGGCTCGCACGACGACGCGCGCCACGTCAGGCGAGCTCGCTGCGCACCAGCAGGTATCCGGCGAGGACGGCTCCGGCCGCGGTCAGCAGCCAGGCGAACCACACCGGCCAGGTCGTCGCGTAGTGCGGCGGCACGGCGTCCTCGGGCAGGCCGCGCACGAAGCGCGCGAACTGCAGCACGCCCATGGCGATCGCGGCGGAGCCCAGCACGACGAACGTGACGCCGAGCAGCGTCGAGCTCGGGTTCGGCGGCTGGACGACGCCCTCACGCGCGGCGATGCGCAGGAAGACGCCGAAGCGGGCGATCACGAAGCCGAGGCCGATCACCGTCAAGCCGGTGCGAATCCAGGCGAGCAGCGTGCGCTCCGCCGCGAAGTACACGCGCGGGTCGTTCGCCTGCTCGCGGCTGCCATTCGGGCTCATCGGCGGCGCATCTTTCATCGGGCGCCTCGTCCGGTTCAAGGGCCGGCAGCATCGACAGGACGACGAGCGCGAGCGCGGCCGTCTGGAGCACGGCGCGCGCCGCGTGCGACCATTCCCACCGCCAGCGCAGCCGCTCCCAGTCGGGCGGCACGGTCGTCCAGCTCTGCGTCGCCTGGTTGGCGGGGAAGTTGAACGCCCAGAACAGGCCGTGCGCCGCGAGCAGGCAGAGGAGGCCCGCCCCGGCGAGGCGGAGCCGCCGCGGGTCGTCGCGCAGGCCGAGCACGAGCAGCGCCGCCAGCACGATCGCCCCGACCTCGAACAGGCCGACGACGAACCAGCCGCGGTAGATCTGCTGCACGGTGAAGTACTCGTCGAGCGGGAGGCCGATCTTGTTCGGCAGCGCGAACAGGTGGGCGAGCGCCGCCCCGAGAGACAGCGCGAGCACGACCACGGTCGACGAGCGAACGACGTTCGAGCGCACGACGCACCTCCTCGCCCCAGGGTACCGGGTGCGCGCGCGACGCCAAGCGGCGCGCGCACCGGCCACGGCGTTTCAACGGCCGTCGGGCGGACGCCGGCCGGCGAGCACGCCCGCCGCGAGCCGCTGGTCGTTCGCGAGGATCGTGCTCGCCGCCTCGCGCGGGCGGTCGCGCTCGAAGTGGATCTCCTGCGCCGGGAAGTAGATCGTGCGGTACGCGCGGATGGTGTCCTCGGGCGGCAGGCCCTCCTGGCCGCGCGCGAGCGCGCGCTCGAGCGCGGTCTCGAAGCTGCAGTCGATCCACACGGACAGGTCGTAGTGGCCGAGCAGCCCCTGCTGCAGCAGGTAGATGCCCTCGAGCAGGATCACGTCGACGTCCTCGAACGCGTAGAGCTGCTTGCGGTACGCGGTGGCCGTCTCCTCGGCGAAGTCGGCCTCGACCCGCACCGAGCGCCGCTCGCGCAGCGGCAGCACGAGCTGCGCGAACAGCTCGTCGAAGCGGATCGCGTGCCGGTAGAAGTGTCCCGCGGGATCGTCCGTTGCGAAGCGCACCTGCGGCAGGTTGAGCCAGCCGTCGACGTTGATCGACGCGAGGCGCACGCCACGCGCGCGCAGCGCGGCAGCGAGCGCCGCCGTCACCCAGCCCTTGCCGCTGCCGTCGATGCCGCTGAGCGCGACCAGCGTGCTGCGGTCGGCGGCCGTCCTCTTGCGCGCGTCGACGACCAGCTCGACGACCGGTGCGACGTCCGGTGGAGCGTCCGCCTCGCGCAGGGCCCGCTCCGCCGCGGCCGCGTCCGCGTGCACCTCCATGGCGGCGATCCGCGCGGCGCGGAACGTGTAGAGGTGGCCGACCGTGCGCTCGTCCGTCGTGCCGTCGCCGATCCGGCGCACGCGCTGGCGGACGACGACCAGCACGCGGTCGCCGTCGGGGACGAAGCGCTCCGGCTCGACGCGCGACTCGAGCGACGCGAACTGCCGCGTCCAGTACGCGCGCACCGCATCGACGCCGGTGAGCGTGCGGCCCTGCAGAATGTCGGGCCAGCGGACGTCGGACGCGAGCAGCGCGAGGACGCCGTCGACGTCGCGCCGGTTGAACGCCTCGTAGGCGGCGCGCAGCGTCGCGATGCGACGGGCGACCTCCACTACGACCCTGCCGGCCTGCGCCAGTAGGCGCGCATGAGCTCGTGCGACCACGCCGGCTGGCGCACGGGCTCGCGCGGCAGGAACTCCGCCAGCACCGGCTTGATGTCGAGCACCGGCGTGCCGTCGACGGCGTCGAGCTCGGTCACGTACAGCTTGCGCTCCTCGAGCCTGACGATCCGCACCGTCGCGAGGCCGAGCCGGTTCGGGCGGTTCTTGCCGCGCTGGGCGAAGATGCCCACCGCGGGCCAGGCCGGGTTGTTGCGCGGGTGGCGCGCGCCGCAGACGACCTTCGCCTCGTCGACGCGATCGAAGTGGAAGATCACCTCGGCGTGCGAGAAGGCCTCGAGGCCGGCCAGGCTGTCGGGCTCGAAGCGCTCGGCGAGCTCGATGGCCGAGACGAGGCCGCCCCAGTCGTCGTCCGCGAGCTCGGTGCGCGCGTTGCGCACCCAGCCGATGGGCTCGAGGGTGATCTTCACGGCCGCCCGTCGTATCGCATCCGCAGAGCCGCCGCACGCCTCAGCGCCCGGCGACCGCCCGAGCGACGCGCTCGGCCGCGTCGACGCGCTCCCTTGCGCGCGCGAGCCAGCCGAGGAACAGCAGGCCGAAGAGCAGGTCGGCGAGGCCGGACAGGGGCGCGCGTGCCGGCAGCGCGCCCGCGAGCCAGAAGCCGGCGAGCAGCAGGAAGAAGGAGCACTTGCCGACGCCCGCGACCAGGATGAAGGTCCGGTCGGCGCGCCCGGTGACGCCGGTCCACAGGTAGCCGAGGCCGAACAGCAGGACGAACATCGCCGCCATCGCGACGTAGAAGGGCTCGCCGCCCGGCGGGAAGCCGAAGCGGACGCGCAGCGGCTCGCCCGCGGGCAGGAAGGCGGGCGCCACGGCGACGTTCATCAGCGCGGTCGCGAGCATCGCGACGCGCATCCAGGTCGGCAGGCGGCTCATGATCGGCTCCTCGGCTACGGGGTGATGACGCGGCGTGAGCCGCCGGCACCCGTCGGCGGCGCGGCCGAGGTCCGTCCGGTCGCGACGGCGGCGAGCAGGACGAGGTTCAGCACCACGAGCACGGGCGCGAGCCGCTGCAGGTTCATCGTCGGCCTCCCGGACGCTGCGGCCTCCCGGACGAGCCATGGGTGCGCAGCGTGAAGTCCTCGGGCAGCTCTTCGCCGGTACGCAGCCGGACCAGCTCGCGCACGGTGAGGCGCGGCAGGTCGTCGCGCAGGTCGTCCCACGGCGCGGCCAGCTCGACGAAGATGTGCTTGTCGGGCTTGATCTGCGGATCGTCGTCGAGCAGCCCGGCCGGGATCTCGAGCGTGTCGCCTTCCGGCTCCGGCTCGGGCACGGGCGAGCCGCAGCGCGCGCAGAACAGCGAGCGGTAGGCGGGCGGCCCGTAGAGGATCGGCGCCGCGAAGCTTCGCACCAGCTCGCGTCCGGCGAGGAAGCGGTAGCTCTCCGTGCGGACGCCGATCGTCGCGAGCGCAGCGCCGCCCGACACCTTGCGGCACCGGTTGCAGTGACAGATCTCGAAGGGGCCGGCCGCGCGGTCGATCTCGAAGGTGACGCCGCCGCAGAGGCAGCTTCCACGGATGGCCATCCGTCGCCCGCGTCCTACTTCACCGGGTCGGGAAAGCCTTCGAGGATGACGACGTTGCTCCTCGTGCCTCGCCGGCGGTGCCGAGCGATCTCCTGGTACTCCGGCGACTGCGCCCAGCGCTCGGCGTCCTGCCGGCTCGGGAAGCGCAGCAGCACCGTGCGGTCCCAGGGCCAGTCCCCCTCGACCGGCTGCGGCGCGTCCGCCACCGCGAGCACCTCACCGTTGAACTTGCGGAAGACCTCGAGGAAGCCGCGGACGTACGTGTCGTACGCCGCGCGGTCGTGGATCGTCATGTTGTTGATGATGTAGACCGGCATCGTGCTTCCCTCCGGCTGCGGGCAGCCGGGCCATCTACGCCACATCCGGCGACCAGAGGGAACGAGAGTCGCCCGGGGTGCGCGCGCGGCGCATCACCTCTCGCAGCGGCAGCCCGGCAGCGGCCGCGTCGCGATGTAGGTGACGTTGTTGCTGTACTGCACGAAGCCCTTCTGCCACGCGACCAGCCGCAGCAGGCACCGCGACGGCGAGCGCTCGTCGTCGAAGAAGAACGCGTAGTCCGTGCCCGACGGCGACGAGAGCTGGAAGGGGCGCGGGCCGAGGTCGACGTCGGCGAGCTGCCGCGCGGCGGCCGCAGCCATCGCCTCCGCGACGTCGGGCTTCTCCTCCTGCCCGACCAGGATCACCGCGAAGGCGTCGCGCAGGCTCTCCTGGCACTCGGGCGCCGCGGGGTTCGCGACCCGCGCGACGCTCGGGCTGCAGCCGGCGAGCAGCGCCAGGAGCACGGCATGCACCAGCGGAAGACGCCGCGCTCGCACGCGCCGCGGCGGCGCGAGGCATGCACGGGGCACGCTCAGATGACCTGCCGCTCCTTGAGCTCGCCGACGCGCTCCCACGACCAGCCGAGATCCTCGACCAGCACCTGCTCCGTGTGCTGGCCGAACTCCGGCGCCGGGCCCTGGATGCGCGGCGGCGTCGCCGACAGCCCGATCGGCAGGTTCAGCATCTCGAGCGAGCCGTGCACCGGGTGCTCGACCGCCGCGATGAGCCCGTTGGCGCGCACCTGCGGGTCGTCGGGCAGCTCGGCCACGCTGTTCACCAGCGTGAAGATGAAGTCGCCGCCCTCCGTGAACGCCTGCATCCACTCGTCGCGCGTGCGCGTCGCGAACACCTCGTCGAAGATCGCCACCAGAGCCGCGCCGTTGATGCCCCGGTTCATCATCGAGTCGAAGCGCTCGTCGTCGGCGAGCTCCGGGCGGCCGAGCACGCGGACGAAGTCCTTCCACCAGCGGTCGGCCTGGGCCATCGCGAACGCGATCCACTTGTCGTCCTTGCAGCGGTAGTGGTTCCACAGCGCGTTGAACGCGTGCTCGCGCGAGAAGCGCGGCATCTCGCCGCCCAGCATCAGGCGCGACGACATCGACAGACCCTGCAGCCAGGTCATCGCGCCGAGCAGCGAGACGTCGACCTCCTGGCCGATGCCGAAGCGCTCGCGCGCGAGCAGCGCCGTGACGATGCCGAAGGCGAGCATCGTGCCCGCCATCTGGTCGGCGATCGCGCCCTGGATGGGAAGCGGCGGCGAGCCGGGCTCGCCGACCGCGTTCATGATCCCGGAGCGCGCGAGGCCGAGGTAGTCCATGCAGGGGCGCTCGGCGTCCGGGCCGCGGCGGCCGAAGCCGCTGCCGTTCGCGTAGATCAGCCGCGGGTTGAGCTCACGCAGGGTCGCGTAGTCGAGGCCCGCGCGCGCGGCCGCGCCGGGGCGAAAGTTCTGCACGAAGACGTCGGCCTTCCTGACGAGCGCGTGCACGACGTCGCGCGCCTCGGGTCGCTTGAGATCGAGCGCGATGCTGCGCTTGCCGCGGTTGTTCGCCTCGAAGTAGAAGTTCGGGCTGCCCGACAGGTCGAGGCCCGACGCGCGCAGCACGCCGCGACCCGGATCGCCGCCCGTGCGTTCCTCGATCTTGATCACGTCGGCGCCGAGGTCCGACAGCATGAGCGACGAGATCGGACCCTGCTGCCAGATCGTCCAGTCGAGAACGCGGATCCCCTCGAGCGGTCGCGGCATGAGCTTCACCTCCACCGCCTCTCCTCCCACTTTCGCGCGGGGCTAGACAAGCGCCGCGGCACGGGGCTCTACTCGCTCCCCATGGACAGGATCAACACCGTCACCGGGACGTGCACGCCGCAGGAGCTCGGCCGCACGCTCGTCCACGAGCACCTGCTGGTCGGCTACCCCGGCTGGCAGATGGACGCGCTCGCGCCGCGCTTCGAGCGCGCCGAGGCGAAGAAGCGCGCGATCGAGGCCATGCACCGGCTGCAGGAGTTCGGCGTCGAGACGTTCCTCGATCCGTGCCCGATGGACCTCGGCCGCGACCCCGAGTTCATGGCCGAGGTCGCGCAGGCGTCGGGCATGCGGATCATCTGCACGACCGGCGCCTACTTCGAGGAGCAGGGCCTCACCTACACGTTCGCGAACCTGCCGCTCGACGACATCGCGGCGATCTACGAGAAGGAGATCACGGAGGGCATCGGCGAGACCGGCATCAAGGCGGGCCTCATCAAGATCGCGACCGGCAACCACCACGTCTCGGAGTACGAGCGCAAGCTGCTGGTCGCCGCGGCGCGCGCGGCGAAGCGCTGCGACGTGCCGCTGATCTCGCACACGCAGGAAGGATCGTGCGGCCTCGACCAGATCGAGATCGTCACCGCCGAGGGCGTACCGCCGCACCGCCTGCTGGTCGGCCACTCCGACGGCATCGACGACCCGGAGTACCACCGCGCGATCGTGCGGGGCGGCTCGTACATCGGCTTCGACCGGCTCGGGATCACGATCATCCTGCCCGACGAGGTACGCGTCAAGAACATCGCGAGCCTGGTGCGCGACGGCTGGGGCAAGCAGGTCTGCCTGTCGCACGACACGATCTGCGCGTCGTGGCTCGGCCGGCCGATCATCGGCCCCGGCCAGGTGCTCGATCCAGCGCTCATTCCGACCATGCTGCCGAGCTGGACGCCGACCCACCTCTTCGAGCGCGTCATCCCGATGCTGCTCGACGCGGGCGTCGCGGAGAGCGCGATCTACTCGATGCTCGACGAGAACCCGGCGCGCTGGTTCCGCGGCACCCCGCTCGCCTGAGCCGAGCTCCGCCGCATGCAAGGCAAGACCGCAGTCGTCACCGGCGCGAATTCCGGCATCGGCAAGGCCGCCGCGACGGACCTCGCCCGGCGCGGCGCGCACGTCGTCATGACGGCGCGCGACGGGGCCCGCGGCGAAGCGGCGCGCGACGAGGTACGGCACGCGAGCGGCAACCCGGACGTCGAGTTGCTGCTCGCCGATTTCGCCGCGCTCGACGACGTGCGCCGCCTCGCGCGCGAGCTGACGGAGCGGGAGCCGCGCGTCGACGTGCTGATCAACAACGCCGGGCTCATGCTCGACGAGCGGCACGAGACGCGCGACGGCTTCGAGACCACCTTCCAGGTCAACCACCTGGCGCCGTTCCTGCTGACGTGCCTGCTCTTCCCGAAGCTCGCCGCGTCGGCCCCCGCGCGGATCGTGACCGTCGCCTCGGACGCCCACAAGCGGGGCGGCGCGCTCGACTTCGACGACCTGCAGAGCAGGCGCTCGTACTTCGGCTTCGCCGTCTACGGCCGCTCGAAGCTCGCGAACGTCCTGTTCACGCGCGAGCTCGCCCGGCGGATCGCGGGCTCCGGCGTCACCGCGAACTGCATGCATCCGGGCGTCGTCGCGACCGGCTTCGCGGCCGACGGTGACACGAGCGGGGTCTTCGCGCTGCTGATGCGCGTCGCGCGGCCGTTCATGCTGACGCCGGAGCAGGGCTGCGACACGCTGGTCTGGCTCGCGTCGTCGCCGGAGGTCGAGGGGGTCTCGGGCGAGTACTTCCACAAGCGGCGGCGCAGACGGCCGAGCCGCCACGCGCTCGACGACGCGGCGGCGCGCCGCCTGTGGGAGGCGAGCGTGGCGATGACGGGCGCCCCGGCGGTGGGCTCGCCGTGAGGCGCGCGCTCGTGCTCGTCGTGCTTTGCGTGCTCGCCGCCTTCGCCTCGGGCCGCGGC
>JBFMAS010000434.1:0-10042 GCA_040755575.1 Thermodesulfobacteriota bacterium | reverse complement strand
CAACACCGCTTCTACCCCAAACGAAGGGCCTTTCTCAATTATAGAGCTTGACGTGCCGGCGGATTTTTCGTCACATCAAGGTTAGTTCCCGTCCGGCCCCTTCGGCCAGCGGCCCTCGGTGATCAGCGTGCGCAGGTCCTGCTCGAACGACGGGTCCCGCCAGTCGCGCGGCCCGATGTAGCGCGCCACCTGCCGGCCCTCGCGGTCGATGATGAAGGTCTCGGGGTAGCCGAAGACGCCGTAGCTCCGTCCGATCTCGCCCGTCGGGCTCACCAGCACCGGGAAGGTGAGCTTCATCTCGTCGACGAACCTCTTCACCACCGGCGCGCCGCCGTCGTCCTCGCTGACGGCGAGCATGACGAAATCCTCGGCGGCGAACTTCTTCGACAGCGCCTCCATCGCCGGCATCTCCATGCGGCAGGGCGGGCACCAGGTCGTCCAGAAGTTGAGGAACACCACCTTGCCGCGCTGGGCGGACAGGCGCACGGCCTGACCCTGCAGGTCCTGCGCGACGAAGTCCGGAGCGCTCTTGCCGCCCGACTGGCAGCCCGCGAGGAGGAGCAGCGCGACGACGCCGGCGAGCGGCGCGAGCGCGGCGCGACGGCCGCGCGCCCACAGCAGGCCGAGGCCGCCGGCCACGACGCTCGCGATGCCGAACCACTGCGCCTCGGTGAGCCCGAGCCAGAGGCGCGGCTCGATGCGCACGTACTCCACGACGAAGCGCGCGATGCCGGACAGGATGAGGTAGGAGAACAGCACCGAGCCGTCCGCGTAGCGCCCCGGCTGGCGTGCCATGCGGACCAGCGCGAGGAAGATGCCGCTGTAGAGCAAGCTCTCGTACACCGGCGCCGGATGGACCCGCACGCCGTCGGGCTCGGTCCAGCCGAAGATCGCGCGCGGGTACGCCATCGCCCACGGCAGGGTCGACGGCGTGCCCCAGTCGCCGTCGCCCGCGAGCTGGCAGCCGATGCGGCCGATCGCCTGGCCGATCGCGAGACCCGGCGCGATCGCGTCGACCACGACGAGCCACGGCAGACCCCGCATGCGGACGTACGCCGACACGGAGACGAAGCCGCCGACGAGCCCGCCGTACCAGACGAAGCCCGCGCCCGTGAGGAGCGAGCTGAGCGGCGCCGCGAGGAAGCCGTCGAGATCGTTGGCGATCGCGAGCACGCGCGAGCCGACGAGGCCGCCGATCGCCGCCCACCACACGATCGACGACGCGTGGCCGCGGTCGAGGCCGCGGGCCTCGAGACCGTTGCCGAGCACGTAGCCGGCGGTCAGGAACGCGAGAGCGAGCATCGCGCCGAAGCTGTAGAGCGCGAGCGGACCGAGCTGGACCAGGACCGGGACCATCGATGATCCGACGACACATACCCGATCGGCCCCGCGCCTGCCACGCTCGGCGCCGCATCTGCGGCGTTGCAGCGCCACCGCGCCGCTGGGAAGAATGGAGCATGCCGAAGGCAGGCTTCTGGGCGATCGAGAGCAAGACCATCCGCTTCGGACGCGACGGCCGCTGGTACGCGGACGACGAGCCGATCGTGAACCAGCGCATCGCCGACCTGTTCTCGCGCCACGTGACGCGCGGCGAGGACGGCGCGTGGTGGCTCCGCATCGGCGACGAGCGCGCGAAGATCGTCGTCGAGGACACGCCGTTCGTGGTATCGCGGGTCGACGGCGACCCTGGCACGGGCTTCCGCATCACCCTCAACGACGGCAGCACGGAGCCGCTCGCGGCCGGCACGCTGGCGCTCGGCGAGGGCGACGTCCTCTACGTCGACGTCAAGGGCGGCGCGTATCGCGCCCGCTTCCTGCGGCCCGCGCAGACGGAGCTGCTCGGCCACGTCGAGGTCGAGCGCGGGCGCTTCGTCCTGCGCCTGCCCTCGGGGAGCCGGGAGATCGCCCGCGACGGGGCACGATGCGCGTAGTGCTGGTCGAGCCGGAGATCCCGCAGAACACCGGCTCGGTCGCGCGGCTGTGCGCCGCGACGGAGACGCCGCTGCACCTGGTCGGGCGCCTCGGCTTCTCGCTCGAGGACCGCTACCTGAAGCGTGCGGGCCTCGACTACTGGCCGTACGTCGACCTCGCCGTGCACGCGAGCTGGGCGGACTTCGCCGCCGTACGGCCGCCGGGACGCCTGCTCGCCTTCAGCTCGCACGGCGAGGACTCGTACACGCGGATCGCGTTCCGCGACGACGACGCGCTGGTGTTCGGCGGCGAGACCCGCGGCCTGCCCGACGCCCTGCGCCGCGAGCTCGCGCCGCTCCACCGCATACCGATGTCGGGGCGCGGCGTGCGCAGCCTGAACCTCGCCAACGCGGTGTCGATCGTCCTCTACGAGGCGCTGCGCCAGCTCGGACGCGCGTGACGCGGTCGACGCAGCCTCAGGCGCCTGGGCGTCGCACGCCGCAGCCGCCGGCCGCGCACCCGGTGCCGCAGCCCGCGCGCAGCGGGTCCTCGACCGCGTAGCCCAGGGCGTCGAGCTCCGACTCCTGCACCAGATAGGCGCCGCGCAGCGGGCCGTCGCAGTGCACGCAGGCGTAGCGCTCGCCGCCCTCCTCGCCGGCGACGAGGTATGCCAGCACCTCGCGCTCGCAGCGCGGGCACGGCGCGACCGGAACGCTCGCCGCATCCGACAGCAGGCTCTCGCGACCGCCTTCAGGCATGCTGCTCGCCCCCCACGGGCGCCGGCTCGGTGAGCCCGAGCGCCGCGATCTCCGCGTCCATGCGCTCGCGGTGCGTCGCCGGCCAGTAGATGCGGCGGCAGCGCGGGCAACGATGGAACTCGCGCTGCGTGGCGCGCACGTACTCGGGCACGCTCGCCGGCACGTCGTCCGCAGCGAGCGGCTCGACCGCGAGGTTGCACTCGACGCAGCGCGACGGCCGCCCGGCGACGCCGCCGAGCGGGATCGTCCGGTCGAGCTCGCGAAGCTGGTCGCGGAAGCGGTCGGCGGCGAGGTGCACCACGCGCACCCGCCCGCGCGGGCAGCGCAGACGGGCGTCGCGGGTGAGCACGACGCGCTGCTCCCGGGCGGCGAGCGCGAGCAGGCGCTCGCCCGGCATCTCGGGGCGGTAGACCGCGTCGAAGCCCAGCACGCGCAGCCAGCGGGCGAGCCGGCCGAGCATCCGGTCGACGGCGAAGCGTGGCGCCTGCACGTCCGGACTCTAGCCTCGCCGCGCCGCGCGCGGCAACGGGGAGGCCGCCGCTCAGGCCGGCGGCGGCGACGTGCCGGCGGCCCGCGCCAGGGCCGCGAATGGGTCGTCGGCGTCGTCGACGATCCGCCGCAGGCGGGCGATCGCGGCGCGCAGCCCGCCCGCGTCGCGATAGACGGCGGCGAAGGCCTCGAGGCCCTTCAGGTAGGCGTAGTTGGCCAGGATCACGGCGTTGTTCACCGGGATCGGGGTACGGCGGCGCGGCGCCGCCGGTCCCGCCTCCTCGGTCGCCGGCAGCGCGGTGGGGTCCTCGATCTCGCCGCGCTCGACGGAGCGGAAGATGCGGGCGCGCGCGGCGAGCACCTCGGCCAGCGGCCGGCCGTCGCGCTCGCTCGCGTCGTAGAGCGCCTCGAGCTCCTCGACGGCCGCCGTCCACAGCCGTGACTCCGCGAGCGCCTCCTGCCAGCCGGCGATCGCGCGTCGCGTGCTCTCGGCGTCCTCGCCGTCGCGCGCGCGGAAGAACTCGATCGCCCCGACGTGCCCGACGAACGTCGCGAGCGACTCGTTGAACTCGGTCTCGCCCGACACGTACCAGGTGCGGTGCAGCAGCTCGTGGATCAGCAGCTCGGCGATCCGCACCTCGTCGGCCCTGAGCCAGCTCGACAGCACGGGGTCGTCGAACCAGCCCAGCGTGCTGAACGCGACCGACGGCCGCACCCAGGTGTCGTAGCCCTCGCCTTCGAGCCGCGCCGCCTCGGCGCGCGCGTCGGGCTCGTCGAAGTAGCCCTTGTAGTCGACGTCGCCGACGATCGGGAACCACCACGTGTAGGGCTCGAGCTGCGCGCGCTCCGAGGCCGAGACGACGTGCAGCAGCGCGCCGGGCGGCACGATCGAGAACGAGGCGTACGCGCCGTCCACCTCGAGGTCGAGGCGCTCCTTCGCGAAGCGCCGCACGTCGAGGACCATCTCGAGCTTCGCGCGCGTCTCGGGGTCGAGCTCCGGCTTCGCGAGCAGCGACTCGATCGACTGGCGGGCGAGCAGGATGCGGCTCTCCTCGTACGCCGAGCGCAGCACGTAGAGCGGCGAGCAGCCGCCGCACCCGACCAGGCACGACAGCACGCCGAGCAGGACGGCGCAGCGCGCGAGCAGCAGCGGGCGCCGCTCACGACGAGGCTGCACCGGCCCCCTGACCCGCGGCGCGCGCGTCGCGCAGCCCCGCGTACTGCAGCTCGTAGAGCCGCGCGTAGATCTTGCCGAGCGCGAGGAGCTCGGCGTGGGTGCCGACCTCGCGCACCTCGCCCTTGTGCAGCACGACGATCCGGTCGGCGCGCTCGATCGTCGACAGGCGGTGCGCGATGACGAGCGCCGTGCGACCGCGCAGCAGCCGGTCGAGCGCCTCCTGGACGAGCTGCTCGGTCTCGGCGTCGACGCTCGAGGTCGCCTCGTCGAGCACCAGGATGCGCGGGTCGTAGGCGAGGGCGCGCGCGAAGGCGAGGAGCTGGCGCTGCCCGGCCGACAGGTTGTTGCCGCGCTCGCGGATCGGCTCGTCGTACCCCCGCGGCAGGCGCGCGACCAGGTCCGCGAGGTTCGCGGCACGCACGACCTCCTCGAGGCGCTCGCGCGTCACCTCGGGGCGTCCGAGCGTGACGTTGCCGGCGACGGTGCCCGAGAACAGGAACGCGTCCTGCAGGACGATGCCGATCTCGCGGCGCAGCTCGTGCAGGTCCCAGTCGCGGACGTCGACGCCGGAGACCTTCACGCTGCCGCTCGACGCGTCGAAGCTGCGCCCGAGGAGCTTGATCGTGGTCGACTTGCCGGAGCCGGTCGCGCCGACGATCGCCACCGTCTCGCCCGGTCGCACGTCGATCGACACGTCGCGCAGCACGTGCTCGTCGCGCTTGTAGGCGAACCACACGTTCTCGAGGCGCACCGAGCCGCGCTCGGGCGCGTCCGGCGCGACACGCCGCGGGTGGGCGGGCGAAGCGATCTCGACCGGGGTGTCGAGCAGCTGGAAGACGCGCTCGGCCGCCGTCATCGCGGACTGCAGCACGGCGTACTTGGTCGAGAACTCGCGGATCGGCACGAAGAACTTCTGGATGTACTCGATGAACGCGACCAGCGTGCCGAAGGCGATCGCTCCCTTGACGATCTGCCCCGACCCGTACCAGACCACGAGCGCCATCGAGATCGAGCTCACCGCCTCGACGATCGAGAACAGCGCCGCCTCGTAGATGTTCGACATGTGGTTCGCGTCGCGGTGCGCCCGGTTGTGCTCGTCGAACTCCGCGAAGCTCGCCTGCTCGTGGGCGAACAGCTGGATCACCGGCATGCCGGAGATCGCCTCGGCGAGGAAGCTGTTGATGCGCGCGATGCGCTCGCGAATGAGCCGGTAGGTGACGCGCGCCCGCTTGCGGAAGAAGTCGATCGCGATCAGCAGCAGCGGCACGGTCGACAGCGTGACGAGCGCGAGACGCCAGTCGATCCACAGCATGATCGCGACGATGCCGACGAGCGTCAGCGCGTCCATGAAGACCGTCATCGCGCCCGAGGCGAACATCTCGGTGAGCACGTCGACGTCGGTCGTGAGTCGCGTCACGAGCCGCCCGACGGGGTTGCGGTCGAAGAACCGCTGCGGCAGGCGCTCGAGGTGCGTGAACAGCGCGACGCGCAGGTCGGCGAGGCTCTTCTGCGCGACCACCATCGTCAAGTAGTACTGGTAGTAGAGGGCGACGAACTCGCCGGCCACGGCGAGCGCGAACAGCACGGCGATGCGGGTCAGACCGGCCGCGTCGCCGCGCTCGACGTAGCGGTCGATGGCGACCTTCAGCAGATAGGGCTGGGCGAGCATCAAGGCCGAGATCACCGGCAGGATCGCGACGCTCAGCCAGAACGTGCCGCGGTACGGCCGGATGAAGCGCCACAGCCGGCGCAGCAGCTCGGCGTCGTAGGCGGCGGTGACGCCGTCCTCGGCGTGGATGCTGTCCGAAGGCGTCGCCTTGCGCTGCGGCGCGCCCTCCTCGGCGGGGCGGGTCAAATCGCCTCCAGCTCCTCGGTGAGGCGCTGCCGCTGGAACAGGTCGGCGTAGAGACCACCGCGCGCGAGGATCTGCTCGTGGTCCCCGCGCTCGACGATCCGCCCGCGGTCGAGGACCAGGATCAGGTCCGCGTCCTGCACGGTCGACAGGCGGTGCGCGACGATCAGGCACGTGCGACCGCGGCGCCGCTCCTCGAGCGCGTGCAGGATCCGCTCCTCGGTCTGGGTATCGACGCTCGACAGCGCGTCGTCGAGGATCAGGAGCGGCGCGTCTGCGAGCAGCGCCCGCGCGAGCGTCACCCGCTGCTTCTGCCCACCCGACAGCGTGATGCCGCGCTCCCCGACCATCGTGTCGTAGCCGCGCGGGAAGTCGGCGATGTCGTCGGCCACGGCCGCCCAGCGCGCCGCTTCGCGCACGAGACGGTGGGCCTCCTCGTCCTCCGACGCGAGCTCGGGCAGCGCGAACGCGATGTTCGCGCGGATCGAGGTCGAGAACAGAAAGGGATCCTGCGGCACGAAGGCGATCGCCCGGCGCAGCGCCTCGAGCGGGTAGTCGCGCACGTCGCGCCCGTCGAGGCGCACCTCGCCGGCGGTCGGGTCGAAGAGCCGCGGGATGAGATGCAGCAGCGTCGTCTTGCCCGCGCCGGCGCGGCCGACGATCGCCACGGTCGCGCCGGCCGGGATGTGCACGTCGATGTCCTGCAGCACGAGCGGCGAGCCCTCGCCCGGGTAGGCGAACGAGACGCCGCGCAGCTCGATCTCGCCGCGCGTGACCGCCGGCGGAGGAGCCGCCGGCGCCGGCGCGCCGTTGCCCGCCGACGCGCGCTCGCCGTCGGCCCGTGCCGCCCCGTCGTGCGCCGGCGCGCCGTTCGCCGACGAGGTCGCCACGGTCGGCAGCGCCCACGCCGGCGGCGGTGCGCCCGGCGGGTCCGCGATCGCGGGCTCGATCACGAAGATCTCCTCGAGCCGCTGCATCGCCGCGCGCCCGCGCTGCAGGATCGACAGCATCCAGCCGAGCGCCATCGTCGGCCAGGCGAGCAGGTGCAGGTAGCCGATGAACGCCACCAGGTCGCCGATCGTCAGGATCCCGCGCGCGACGTGGCGGCCGCCGAGCCACAGCACGACCAGGATGCCGAGCGCGCTCACCGAGCGGATCACCGGCGCGATGATGCCGCGGGCGCGGCCGAGCTCCAGGCTGACGTCGCGGAAGCGGTCGTTCATCTCGCGGAAGCGCCGGATCTCGTGCTCCTCGCGCACGTACGCCTTCACGACGTGGATGCCGCTCACGTTCTCCTGGATCAGCGAGCTCATGTCGGCGAGCCCCTCCTGGACGCGCAGCGTGCCCTCCATGAGACGGCGGCTGTAGCGCTTCACGACCAGCAGCATGATCGGGTAAGGCGCGAGCGCGGCGAAGGTCAGCAGCGGGTCGATCGAGACCATGATCGTCACCGCGTAGAGGTAGTAGACCGGCGTGTTGAGCAGGTTCAGCACGCCGGGCCCGAGCAGCATGCGCACCGCCGAGATGTCGTTCACCAGCCGCGACATCAGGTCGCCGGTCGGCCGCACCTGGTAGAACTGCCAGGGCAGGCGCTCGAGGTGGCGGAACAGGTCGTTGCGCAGGTCGTACTCGACGTCGCGCCCGACGTTGAAGATCACGAAGCGCGAGAAGGTCCGCACGACGCCCTGCGCGATCGCGATCACGATCACCGCGAGCGCGTACCACGCCGCCGTCCCGGGTCCGGCCGCCTCGCCCGCCGCGGCGCCGACGGCGACCGGGATGCTGTCCACCGCGCGCTTGAGCAGCACCGGGATCGCCATCGCGAGGGTCGCGGTGGCGATCAGGCACAGGCAGCCGGCGGCGTAGCGCGTGCGGTAGCGGGCGAGGTACCTCCAGAGAGGGCGCATGCGATCTTCGTGTCTCTAGCGTACGCGCCCCGCTCAGCACAGGAGCGGACGCGGGCCCGCTGCCGCCGCGTGCCCGGCTACTTCTTGCCGACGAGCTGCGCGACGTGCTCCGGGATCGGCAGCTGGCTCTGCCCGCCCGTGTCCCACCAGCTCGCGGTGAGCGTCAGCGGCGCCGGCTGGCTCCGCTTCCACACTTCCTCGTACGTCCGCTTGTAGGCCGTGCGTTTGATCCGCCAGGAGCCGCCCTGCTTGACGTAGTCGTCGGTGTAGAAGGCGGCGCCGCGCAGGGTGAAGTCGCGTGACGCGTCGACCACGACGTCCTCGAGCGCCCAGGTGCCGCGCGCCGTGGCCGCGCCCGTCAGGTCGATCTCGGGGTGGTGCACGCGGTGGCTCGACAGGAAGCTCGTCGAGCCCATCGCCGCGCGGAAGAAGTCGAGGATCGCCGCGCGCCCGTGGAACTCGTACTTGCCCGCGCTGTACGAGGCGACGGCGTCCTCGGTGAGCGTCTCCGCCATCTCGTTCCAGAGCTTCTGGTCGAGGCAGCGCATGTACCTGTACTTGAGCCGCTTGATGAGCTCGATCTCGACCAGGTCCGCGGGCGTCATGCGGCAGTGCTAGCGGGCTCGGACGACGCTCGTCAACGCGCCGGGACGCGCCGGCGGCTCACGCCGCGCGCAGGCGCTCGCCGGTCACCTCCTCGTAGACGGCCAGGGTCTCCGCGGCGGCGAGGCTCCAGCGGAACTGCGTCGCGCGCTCGAGGCCGCGCTCGCGCAGCGACGCCGCGAGCGCGCCGTCGGCCAGCACGCGGCGCACGGCGTCGCGCAGGGCGCCGATCTCGGCGACGGGCACGAGCAGCGCGGCGTCCCCCGCCACCTCGCGGACCGCGTCGGCTGCCGTCGAGACGACGGGCGTGCCGCTCGCGAACGCCTCGACCACGGGCAGGCCGAAGCCCTCGTAGCGGGTCGCGAGCACGAGCGCCGCCGCGCCGCGGTAGAGCGCGGCGAGCTCCTCGTCGGGAACCACGCCGGGCAGCACGATGCGCTCGCGCGCGGCCGCCTCGTCGATCGCACGCCGCACCGCGGGATACGCAGCGCCGTCGGCGACCGGCCCGGCGAGCACCAGGCCCAGGCCGGCGTCGTCCCTGGCGAGCGCGTCGAACACGCCGATCAGCTCGGGGACGCGCTTGCGCGGGTCCGCTCCGCCGGTGTGCAGCAGGTAGCGCTCGGGCAGATGCAGGCGCGCGCGCACCGCCGGATCGCCCGGTGCGGGCGTCGGCGAGAACCGCGGCCCGGCCGCGAGCGGGATGACGGCGATCTTGGCCCGCGGCACGGCGAGCGTCTGGACGAGCTCCTCCGCGGTCACGCGCGACGGCACGATCAACCGCGACGCGTGCGCGATCGCGAGCCGCTCGAGGGTCCGCATGGCGCGAAAGCGCGCCCGCCGCGCGCGCTCGCGCAGCGAGCGGGGCGCGCCGCCGCCGTACCAGGCGCCGTGCCGGTGCAGGACGACGTCGTGCACGGTGACCACGGTGCGCACGCCGAGCACCGCGGGCGCGTCGGTCTGCGCCGGGAAGTGGACCGCCGCGGGACGGCGTGCCGAGAGCCAGGCCGCGAGCTGCGCGTGCTGGTGGAGCTGGGTCGCGAGCCGCCCGCGTCCCCCGAGCGCACGCGGCACGCGGAGCAGCCGCGCCGGCGAGACGCTCTGCACGAGCTCCGCGTCGGGCTCGACCAGCATGCGCAGGCGCTCGGGCGCGGCCTGGCCGTCGAGCGCCGCGGCGAGCGCCGCGACGTAGGTGCCGATGCCGCGCCCGGCGTGCTCCTTGAAGCCCACCTGCAGGCCGCGTGCGTCGAACCAGACGGCTCGCGCGTCCTCGCGCTGTGCTGTTCGCTCGCTCACGGCCGCGCGGCCCGTTTAGCCGACGCACCAGGGGAGGAAAAGCGCGCGGCTT
>JBFMAS010000433.1:0-3421 GCA_040755575.1 Thermodesulfobacteriota bacterium | reverse complement strand
CGACGGCACGCTGCGCTACAAGCGGAAGTGGGGTGCCGTGGCCGGGCGCCCGGTGACCTGGGACTACTTCCTGCTCCAGCAGGCGGGCACGGCCGGCGCCCGCGCCGCGCTGACGGCCGCGCCGCTGGTCGTGCAGCGCGACGGCGAGCTCCTCGGCCTTCTCGGTGCCGAGGGCGTCGACCCGTACGCTCGCGCAGAGGCGCTCGACACCGCGGGGCTTTCCGGCATCACCGTGCTCGGCGCCGATGGCCCGAGCGCACCGCCCGCACGCCGGCGCGACGTGATCCCGCTCGTCGAGGTCGTCTCGTGAGCCTCGTCGCGGGAAGAACGAGCGCTCTCCTTCGCCTGCGCGCGGCGTACGCGCGGCTGCCCGAGGAGGTCCGCCACTGCCTGCGCCCCCTCAACCTGCTCGACGAGCTCGCCTCGTTCCTGCCGTCGAGCGCGCATGCGGCGGTCCACGGCGTGACGAGCCGCGCCCGCCGGCTGCGGCTGCCGGCCCGCGCGACGTACGCCGTGCGGCGTCTCGAGGGCGTCGCGCCCGATGGCACGCAGCCGCTCGTCGTGCGCCTGGCGACCGACGAGCCGTCCGCGCGCTACTGGTCGCGCCTGCTCTTCGCCGCGCCGCCGCGCGAGACACGCGAGCGCGTCCTGCCCGCGCGCGCCGTGCTCGCGGACGCCGCCCGGACGCCGCCCGGCGTCGACCTCGCGCTGTGGCAGCTCTCCTGGCCGATCGGCCGCAGCGTCGTCGCCGACGTCGTGCCGAGCTGGGTGCCGCTCCGGCTCGCGACCGACCGGCCGCTTTGCGACATCGTCCGCGGCGAGCCGATCGGACGCGGATCACGCAAGGACGACGTGCGTCGCGCGCGAAAGCTCGGCCTGACGGCGCGGCTCACGAGCGACGCCGCGGACGTCGAGCGCTTCCGGCGCGACCTCTACGAGCCCTACATCGCCCAGCGCTTCGGCGACGCCGCCGTGCTGCTGCCGGCGCGCGCGTTCCGCCACGCGCGCCGGCGGGGCTGGCTGCTGCTCCTCGAGAGAGACGGGGCGGCGGTGGCGGGCGCGCTGCTCGAGCCGCGCGGACGCGAGCTGCACGTCCTCGCCTTCGGCACGAGCCCGACCGCCGGCGACGCGCCAGCCGGCATCGAGGCCTGCTACTACCACGTGATCCGCCTCGCCGTGGAGCGGGGCTTCGCCCGCCTGCAGCTCGGCACCGTACGGCCCGTCCTGACCGACGGCGTGCTGCGCTACAAGCGGAAGTGGGGCGCCTCGCTGGCTCCGGCGACCACCCTCGACCGCTTCCTCCTGCGCCACCGGAACACGCCGGCGACGCGGGCGGTGCTGACGGCCGCCCCGCTGATCGTCGACCGCGGCCGCGCGGGCCTGGTCGCGCTCGCCGCCGCCCGGGGCGTCGACGCGCAAGCGCAGCTCCGCCACGTCGACCTGCCCGGGCTGTCGTCGCTCGTGCTCTATCTCGAGCCCGGGGTGCCGCCTCCCGCCGCCGCTCCGTGCTCGAAGCTCGAAGCCGTCACGGCGCCGCTCGACGCGGCGCCGGCGAGAACGCCGGACGTTGCTTGACTGATCGGGCGGAGCGCGCCATCGTCGCTGCCGCACCGGACCTCCAGCCGCGCAAGGGGACGCGGCTGCGAGACCACCAGCGCGCCTCCGAGGCGCGGGCGGTGAGGCTGTGCCTGCCGATCCGGCGCCCGTCGGAGCGCCGTCTGCCGCGAGCCGCTCACCGCGACCCGCTCCCGCGCAGCGCGCGCGCCGCGCCCCCGTGCAAACCAAACTTTGTCAAACGTGCCTCTCGCTTTGCACGGGCCGGCTCGGCGAGCGCCCGCGTCTTGCTCGACGCCGCAGGAGAACCGCCGCGCTGCTTGCGCACGCATGCTGGTGCGCGTCTTGCTCTCCACACGGCCGCTGCTGTCGTATACGGGCCGTGCCGCCAGCACCGGCGGTACGCTCGCGCGCCGGAGGGCGAGCATGCCAGGAATTTTTGGCGGCGCATGCGCGTCGCGTCCTCTCGGGAGCCTGTCGCTCGGCGACGTGGCTCGACGGCTCACGGCGGGTACCCGCCTGCGGATCTCCAGCGCCCGCTCGCGCGACGGGTCTGCCTGCCTCGCCGCCGCCGACCTGCGGCTGATGCGCGGCAGCGGCCTCGTGCACGAGTCGGACGACGGCAGCCTGGCCGTCGTCCATGGCACCATCCGCGGCCTGGAGGAGGACGACGGCCTCCCCGCGACGCTGCTCGAGCTCTACCGCCGCGACCCGCGGGGGCTGGAGGGCCTGTCCGGCAGCTACGTGCTCGCGCTCTGGGACGCCGCGCGGCGGCGGCTCGTGCTGGCCAACGACCGCTTCGGCTCACGGAACCTCTACCTCGCGATCGCCGGCGACGTGCTGGTGTTCGCGCCGCTCGTCGGCGCGCTGCTCGCGCTGCCCGACGTCGCGCGCGACCTCGACCTGGGCGCCGTCGCCGACCTGCTCACGTTCCAGCACGTGCTGGGCGACGCGACCCTGCTGCGCGACGTGCGCGCGCTGCCGCCCGCCTCGATCGCGACCTTCGACGCGAGCGGCCTCCGTGTGCGACGCCGCTGGCAGCCGGTCTACCGGCCGGAGCGCAGCGCCCGGCTCGAGGAGTACGCCGACGAGCTCGGCCGGCGGCTGCGGGCCGCCGTCGTCCGCTCCGCCTCGTCCGGCCTCCGGCCGGGGCTGCCGCTGTCGGGCGGGCTCGACTCGCGCGCGCTGCTCGCCGTGCTCGACGGCGGCAGCATGGAGATGCCGTGCTTCACCTACGGCGTCGCGGGCTGCCTCGACGTCCTCGCTGCGCGCCGCCTGGCCGCCTCCGTGGGCGCGCCGCACCGTGTGATCGAGCTCGAGCCGGGCTACGTCGCGCGCTACGCGGGCGAGCTCGTTCGCCTCACGGACGGCATGCACCTCGCGCTGAACGGGCACGCGACGGCGCTCCAGCAGTGCGCCGACTGGTGCGACCTCCTCGTCCTCGGCAACGGCGGCGACTCGCTGCTCGACGCCTTCTGGAAGCGTCACGACGCGAGGCCCGGCAGCGAGGCGTTCGTCCGCGGGATGTACGACCTCATGAGCTGCGGCGTCGACGGCGCCACCGCGCGGCACGTCCTCGCGGCGCCGCTGCGCGACGAGCTCCGCCGCGGCCCGCTCGACCGCCTGCGCCGTCGCCTGGCGCTCTACCAGGGCGAGACGGCCGCCGACGTCGCCGACGCGTACAACGCGGGCGAGCGGCACTGGCGCTGGGTGCTGCAGGGCGTCCCGGCGCAGTCGACGCACGTCGAGTTCCGCCAGCCGTTCTTCGACGACGGCGTCACGGAGCTCGCGCTCCGCGCGCCGACGGCGCTGCGCACGGGACGGCGGCTGCACGTCGAGCTCATCCGCCGCATGACGCCGGACCTGG
>JBFMAS010000432.1:0-4498 GCA_040755575.1 Thermodesulfobacteriota bacterium | reverse complement strand
CAGCGGAAGCCGATGCTGCGGCTCTGCGTCGCGGGCGACGCGCCGCCGTAGATCGCGAACGCGCCCGCGCGCTCCTCGATGCCGATGTTGCCGCCACGGATGACGCCGCCCGGCAGCAGCACCTCGAAGGGCAGCAGCTCGCGCACGCGCGCCACGCCGAGCGGCTCGGGCTCGGGTGTCGCGCTGCCGACGCACGCGAAGTCGCCGCCGTACTCCGGTGGCTGGACGGTGCAGTCGCCCGCGACCTCGCCCCACTCGGCGATCCACTCCCACGCGTTGCCGACCATGTCGTGCAGGCCCCACGAAGAGACGCAGGTGACGCGCGAGCCCGTCGGCGCGGCGTACGGCGAGAACGTGCTGCACGTCGCGACGCCATCGTCGGCGAGCCCCGGGTCGGGCGTGCCGGCGGCGGCCGCCTGCCAGTCCTGGTTGCGCAGCAGGCGCTTCCCCGAGAGCCGGCAGGCCTGCTCGGCCTGGAACCAGGTGATGCAGGTGCTCGGCACGACGCCCGGCACGGACACCGCGTAGAGCTCGCCGTCGCCTGCGCCGCCCGGCTGCCACTCGGGCGCGTACTCGTCGCCGCGGCAGGTGTCGACCGGGAACACGCCGACCTGCTCGGCGCCCGCGGCGAGCAGCTTCGCGAGCGTCACGCGGCCGCGCTGGATCTGGCCGACGAGCGCCCGCTTGCCGCGCGGGATGCGCCACACGCTCGCCTCGTAGCGGTCGACGCAGGTCGGCCCGACGGCGACCGCGTCGGGTGCGCAGCGCACGGCGGCACGAGCGTCGCCCGGCGCCGCGCACGCGAGCACGATCCCGAGCGCGAGGAGGGAGCGACGCACGTCGGCCGGGCGGCGCATGGCGTCAGAACCGGCGCAGGAGCCGCGTGACGCTCGCGTCGTCGAGCGCCGTGTAGCGCTTCAGCAGCGTGTACACGGCGAGCAGCGCGCGGTCGGCGTGGATCAGCGCCCGGCGCGCGACGGAGTCGCGGGGCCGCGGCACGTAGCGCGTCGGGCGCAGCCGCACGACCCGCGCCTCGTCGCGGAAGTAGTACAGCGCGAGCGACTTGCGGCTCCGTCCGGCGGGGCAGGCGACGCCGTCCGGCACGCCGTGGAACGAGACCGGCGTCGTCCGGAACAGCACGCAGCGGTTGAACGCGGGCGTGATGCGTCGCACGCAGCGGGCGACGCGAGCGTCCCACAGCTCGAGCTCGCCGCCCCAGCCGTCCTGCCAGTCGCGGTTCAAGAACAGGATCAGGTTGAGCTGGCGGCTCCAGGTCCGGCGCTTCGCATGCGCGAGCGCGTCGGCGTGGACGTTCAGGTAGCCGCCCGGCTCGGTGCGGTGAAGCCCCGCGCCGTCGAGCGTCGGGTCGGCGACGAGGCCCGTGACGCCGCTCGCGCGCTCGAGCGCGCGCAGCATCGTCGGCGAGTGCAGAGCCGCGACCACCGACCGCGCGACCGGTCCCATCCCGACGATGGCCCCGTAGACGCGCTTGCGCTCGTTGACGTGGTGCAGCGCCTGCCAGGGAATGGTCGGCTCGTCGTACTCGGCGGCGAGCGCGTCGGCGACCTCGTCGGGCAGGAAGCGGTCCAGCACGAGGTGCGGAAACGGCGTCGCGGAGGCGAAGGCGGCGTGCTCCGCGCGCAGGCGCCGGGCGATCGTCGCGACGTCGGCGAGCGCCGCGCGTGCGCTGCGCATGGGAGCGAGGTTCGGGGAAGCGAGGGTCATGCTGGCGCCGGGACGCTGCGACGGGAGGCGCGACCGGAGCAAGCCATGCGCGCTCGCCCGGGGTCAAGCGATTTCGCGCTCAGCGCGTGCGGCGCTCGCTCTCGGCCCCGTCGTCGCCGGCCGGTGCGACGGCGTCCTGCGCGGCGAGCCGCTGCTCGATCGCCTGCAGCAGCGCGGGGTCGCCCGCGAGCCGCGCGTCCTGCAGCGCCTCGACGAGGCGTCCGCGCGACGCCAGCGCCGATGCTCGGTTGTAGCGCAGCCGTCGCTCGTCGGGTGCGATGCGGAGACCGTGCCCCCAGGCGGCGAGCGCCTCGTCCGACCGTCCGCTCGCCTCGAGCGCGAGCGCGAGGCCGTTGTGCGCCGCGACGAGCCGGTCGTCCGCCGCGATCGCCGCCCGGTACTGCGCGATTGCCTCCTCGCGCCGGTCCTGTGCCGCGAGCACGAACGCGAGGCCGGCGTGCGCCTTCGCGTGGCCGGGCTCGTGCGCGAGCAGCGTGCGGTAGGCGGCCTCCGCCTCGGCCCAGCGCTGTCGCTCGGCCAGCACGACGCCGCGGCCCAGCAGCGCGAGCGGGCTTCCGGGATCGGCCCGCAGCGCGTGGGCGTACGCGGCGTCCGCCTCGTCGATCCTTCCGGCGGCGGCGAGGGCGGCGGCCCTGGTCGCGAGGATCTTCGGGTCGTCGGGCCGCAGCTCCGCTGCCGCGCTCGCGTGCTCGAGCGCCGCAGCCGCGTCGCCGCGCTCGAGCAGCGCCGCGGCGAGGTTGGTGTGCGCCAGGTAGTTGCGCTGCGTCGTGCGCAGGGCCTGCTCGAAGAGCGACACGCTGTCGCGCCAGTACGCCGCCTGAGCGCGTGTCGCGAGCGCGCAGGCGACGAGCAGCGCGCACGCGACCGGCGCGAGCACGCGCCGCGCGGCGGGCCGGCGCGCGAGCGCGTCGGCCACGGCCCAGGTCAGCGCGACGAAGACGCCGATCGCGGGCAGGTAGGTGAAGCGGTCGGCCATCGCCTGCTCGCCCGCGCGGACGATGCCGATCACGGGCACGAGCGTGCCGAGGTACCAGAGCCAGCCGACGAGCACGTAGGGATGCGTGCGCCGCAAGCGCACGGCGAGCGCGCTGATCGCGAGCAGCACCGCCACCGAGCCGGCGACCTCGCCGGGGGGGAACGCCGTGCGATACGGGTAGAAGGCGGCGAGGCCCGTCGGCCACGCCAGGCTCCGCAGGTACTCGACGTAGACCACCGCCGCGTTCTGCAGGCGCACCACGGCCGGCAGGACGTCGAGCGAGGCGACGGCGCCGCTGCGCCGCTGCGCCTCGAACGTCACGATCGACGACGCGAGCGCGAGCGCGAAGAGCGGCAGCTTCTCGACGACCAGCGGACGCCAGGCGCGCAGCGTCGCGGCGGAGCCCGCGCCGGGCTCGGCGCCGCGCGCTCGTCCGAGCGGCCACAGGTCGAGCAGCAGCAGCGCCGCGGGCAGGGTCACCACCATCGGCTTCGCGAGCAGCCCGAGGACGAACAGCGCCGCCACCGCCGCGTAGCGGGCGACCGTCGCGCGGCGCGCGTACGCCGCGTAGGCCCACATGGCGGACGTCCAGCAGGCCGCGCTCAGCACGTCCTTGCGCTCCGAGATCCAGGCGACCGACTCGACGTTGCGCGGGTGGAGCGCGAACAGCGCGGCGACGAACGCGCTGCGCCACGGTGAAAGCGTCATTGCGCGCAGCGCGCCGAACAGGCACACCGTCGCGAGAGCGTGCAGCGCGACGTTGGTGACGTGGTGCCAGCCGGCATCGAGGCCGAACAGGTGGCAGTCGAGCATGTGTGACAGCCAGGTGAGCGGGTGCCAGTTCGCGCTGTGCACCGCGGTGAGCGCCCAGCGCACGCCGTCGAGCGTCAAGCCCGCCGTGACCGGCGGGTTGTCGTACACGTACTCGGGGTCGTCGAAGTTGACGAAGCCGTGCGTCCGCGTTCCGGCGTAGGCGAGGACGACGGCGCTGGCGAGGAGCAGGGCAAGCAGGACGTCGCGGAGCCGCGCGCGGGCGCGCGCTTCGGGCGCCTCCGGCGCCGCGCCGGGCGCAGCGGCGGTCGTGCGCGAGGGGGCCGCAGCGCAAGCGCCCGGGCCGTCGCCCGACGCCGGAGCGGGCACGGAGCGCGCACGCGCGCGCCGTCCGGCGTTGCTCGCCCTCGCGCTCCTTCTCCTCACGCTCGTGGCCTATCTCCCGGCGCTCGACAACGGCTTCGTCTGGGACGACGACGACTACGTCACCGCGAACTCGACGCTGCGCTCGCTCGACGGCTTGCGCCGCATCTGGCTCGAGCCCGGCGCCGTGCCGCAGTACTACCCGCTGACCTTCACCACGCTGTGGCTCGACTACCAGATAGGCGGTCTCGCGCCGCTCGGCTACCACCTGGTGAACGTCCTGCTGCACGCGCTGGCGGCGATCCTCGCCTGGCTCGTCCTGCGCACGCTCGGCGTGCCCGGCGCGTGGCTCGCGGGCGCGCTGTTCGCCGTGCACCCGGTGCACGTCGAGTCCGTCGCCTGGATCGCGGAGCGCAAGAACGTGCTGTCGGGCGTGCTCTACCTCGGCGCGATGCTCGCCTACCTGCGATCTCGCGGCATCGGGCCCGGCGGCACGACGCGCCACGCGGGAGCGCTCTACGCGCTGGCGCTGCTGCTGTTCCTCGGCGGCCTGCTCGCCAAGACGGTCGTGTGCACGCTGCCCGCGGCGCTGCTGCTGCTCGTCTGGTGGCAGCGCGGCCGCGCGCGCGCGCGCGACGTCGT
>JBFMAS010000431.1:0-6955 GCA_040755575.1 Thermodesulfobacteriota bacterium | reverse complement strand
CGCGCCGCGGGCGCGACGAGGTGCGGCGCGTGCTGGGCGCCTCGCACACGGCGCTCGCGACCGGCGCGGTCTGGCTCGTCGCGCTCGCGTCGCTCTACGGCGCCGTCGGTCTGCTGCAGGGCTGGTACGTCTTCGTGCCCGCGATGGCGTATGCGCTCGTCGTCGGAGGGATCGCGGAAGCGCTCGCACGCGCGACGCGCGGCGGCGCGCCGCGTTCGGGAGCGGTCGCGGCGGTGACCCTCGCGGCGCTCGTCGCGTGGACGGCATGGCAGGGGCGCTACTCGATGCTCGTCGGGTCGTACACCGCCGTCGAGCGGGCGAGCGCGCTGACCACGGCCTACGTCGACGACCTCACCGCGCGCATCGCAGCGGCGCCCGACGGTGCGCTGCTCGTCGTGCCGCCGCCGCCGCGAAGGCTCGCTCCGCAGCCGGGCGAATGGGTGCTCGACGGACCGCTCCTTCTGCCCGAGTACGCGTTCGCGTCCTGGGTCGAGTGCGCCTTCCCCGAGCGCAGGGTGGAGGTGCACGACCCGCGCGACGGCGCGCCGACGGCGCCGACGGACGGCGTCAAGGTCGTCTTCGCGCCCTGACCGTCCCCGGCTACGCGCGCTTGCGCAGGTCGATGGTCATCACGCTGGTCTCGCTGACGACCGCCTGCACGCCCGCGATCGGCATGCTGAGCGCGAGCATCAGCGGGTAGATCCTCATCCGGGAGCGTCCCCGGCGCGGGTGCCAGCCGATCCGCCGCCCGAGCGCGGCCTGCATGCCGAGCGCCCAGTGGCTCGCGGCCTCGACGCTGGTCTTGAGCCGCGCGACCTCGAGCCCCGCGTCCGCGGCGAGCCGCGCGATCGACCCGGTGTCGAAGTGCGTGAAGTGCCGCGGCGCGTGCCAGCCGCCGACCCAGTGCTTGCCGAACAGCCAGCGGTCCCACGCCTCGATGTTCGGCGTCGTCGTGTGGATCGTTCCGCCCGGCTTCAGCACGGCCGCGAGGCGGCGCAGCGTCTCCTTCGGGTCGGGCACGTGCTCGATGACGTGGTTCAGCAGGATCAGGTCGACGCTGTTTTCCTCGAACAGCTCGGCGAGCAGCGCGTCGTCGCCGACGTGGCCTTCGATCCCGGCCGCGCGGAGCTGCGCGATCGCTCCCTCGTTCGCGTCGATGCCGACGAAGCGCTGGGTCGGCTTGGCGAGCGGCTCGAGCGCCGTGAGCCAGTGGCCCGTGCCGCAGCCGAAGTCGAGGAAGATCCCGTCGTCCGGCAGGCGGGGCAAGAGCTCGCGCGCCTTCAGGCGGACGAGCACCTTGTACATCAGCTTGATGAGCGGGCTCTTCGGGGGCAGCTCCGCGAAGCAGCAGTACTCGTCGGGATAGTAGTGCAGCACCTCCTCGAGCGTCGGCTGCGGGTTCAGGTAGACGAGCGAGCAGCGGTTGCAGCGGACGATGCGGAAGGGACCGCGCGAGTACCAGTCGTCGATGATGCCGAGGTACTCGTAGTCCTCGTCGAGCTCGATCTCGACCCGGTAGTCGTCCGCGCCGCACGAGCTGCAGCGGACGGCGTGAAACCGATCGGAGAAGCGCGACGCGCCGTCTCGGCCGGCGGGAAGCTCGCTCGCGTCCGACTGCATGACCGCGTCGCGCACGTCGCTCCGCTACGCGGCCTTCACCAGGGCGCGGCGGTCGAGCTCGCGGAGATGGCCGAGGAGCGCGCTGACGTATCCTTGCTTGACCTCGCCGGGCAGCTCGAAGCCGTGCTCGAGGATCGTGCGGCGCAGAGTCGGCAGCCGGTAGTACGGCACGCCGGGATAGGTGTGGTGCAAGGCGTGCAGGTGGAACAGCACCGGCGAGACGAACCACCGCTGCACGGGGCCCGGCGAGAAGTCGTAGTAGCGCCGCGCGGGCTCGACGTCCCGATCGGGATGGACGTGCTCGAGCAGCGCACGGAAGGTGACGAGGAAGCTCGTGACCGTCACGAGCGGCACGAACCACAGCAGCACGTATTCCCACCACCGTCCGGCGAGCGCGAACGCGCCGAGGACGAGGACCTGCATGACGGCCATGCCGGCGAGGTCGCCGCGAGCCGGCTTGACGCGACGCTGCGTCTCGCGCGCCTCGTCCGCCGTCCTGCCGGGCCGCAGCACGTCGAGAACGCGCAGCACCAGCTTCGCGCCGAGAAGCTGGCCGGCCAGGAACTTGACGATGCCGGCGGCGCTGTGGAAGGCCGGCCGCTCGTAGTCGATCCAGTCCGGGTCCTCGGGACGGCCGAGCAGGCGATGGTGCTGCATGTGCCGCTTCTGGTCGGAGAAGTAGGGCGTGGCGATCGGGTAGGCGTAGAGCCAGGCGCCGACGAGCTGGTTCAGCGTGCGATGGCGGAACGCCTTGCCATGCCAGCACTCGTGGCTCATGGCGATCAGCCTGTTCTGCAGCGTCCCGATCAGCACGATCGCGGCGGCGTACGCCGCCCAGTGCGACAGCACGTGCGCTGCGACGATCACCGTCAGCAGCGCGGACCAGTTCAGCACGACGTCCGCGAGTCCGCGCCGGTTCGACACGGAGGAGCAACGGATCAACAGCTCTGGCGGTAGGCGCATGACATGGCGGCCCGGCTGGCGAAACCGCGGGGAGTGCGACTCTTACGTCGGTGGTCCGGACCGGTCAACCAACTTCCACGACTACGCCCGCAGGACGCGAGCGCGGCGTCGATCGGCCGTTGCGGGTCGATGACCGCCGTGCGATGGTCCTTCGTTCGGTACGGCGCGATGCGGTGGATCGGTAGATCGACGAAGCCCGAGCCGGCGAGCGCGTCGGCGAGCGACGACGGCTCCGCGGCGACGGACGCCGCGACGGCGAGCAGCGCGCCGCGCGACCCCGCGCAGATCGGTGCCGAGCTCCGCGCGTGCGTGCTCGAGATCTCCGACGGCAAGCTGCGCGAGGACGAGATCGATCCGCAGGCGCCGCTGTTCGACTTCGGCTACGTCGACTCGCTGAGCTCGGTGCACCTGATCGAGACGATCCGTGCGTCGTACGGCGTCGACGTCGCGGAGGTCGACCTCGTCGGCCGGCTCAACACGCTCGACGCGCTCGCGCGCCACATCGCGTCGACGATCGCTCGCGTGCGGCGATGAGCCACTGGAACGACTACCGCTCGCTCGTCACCATGCCGCTCATGGCCCCCGGCGAGAAGCTGTCGGAGGTCGAGTTCCTGAAGTTCCTCGGCGCGTGCCAGTGGGAGTCGATCTCGCGGCTCCTCGGCGTGCCGCTGCAGAACATCGTCAGCGAGCACAACGAGCGCCTCTACGGCTCGGTGATCAACGTCGACCTCGACTTCGGCGAGGCGCACAGCCAGGAGCGCTTCGGCGAGGGCGCGCCGCTCTTCGTGCGCAACCGCATCCGGGTCTACGCGCACCGCTTCGTCGAGGGCCTGTTCGTGTTCGACGACGCCGAGGTCGCCGAGTCGGCGCTCGGGCCGCTCGACACGCTGGCGCACCTGCGCGCGCTCGAGCGCCCGTACGCGTACTTCACCAACGCCTTCATCGTGCGCAGCGGCGGCAACGCGCGGCTCAAGGTGTTCAAGCCGCGCGGCATCGACGGCGTGCAGGACGTGCTGCGCGAGGAGCCGGCCGGGATCCGCGAGCACGCGCGCGTGCAGGCCACGGGCGACATCCCGCGCTTCACGCGCGAGCTCGACGCCGTGCCGCTCGTCGCACGCAGCGACGGCCCGATCGCCTACCGCATCGTCCCCGAGAGCGACCTCAACGGCGCCGGCCTCCTCTACTTCGCGCGCTACGTCGCGATGATGAACTACGCGGAGCGCATCTTCGCGGAGGAGCGGCTCGCGGCTCCGCTGTCGAACGCGCTCGTCGAGGCGCTGTCGACGGATCGTCGGCGGGTCTACTTCTTCGCCAACGCGACGGCCAAGGACGTCGTCGAGGTGCACCTGCGCGCGTCGCTCGTCCCGCCGAGCGCGTTCCCCGCGCGGAGCGGCGCCGCGCCCTACCGCACGCCGTTCAAGCTGGTCTTCCGCCACGACCTCCACCGCGCCTCGGACAAGACCCTGATGGCGAGCTGCCTCGTCCAGAAGTCGCTCAACGTGCCGGCCGGCGCGAAGGCCGTGCTGAACGAAGCCGAGCGCTTCCTCCGCCGCGCGAATCAGAACTGAGAGTAGATGAAGCTGTGCTCGGTGCCCCAGAACCGGGCGAAGATTGCGACGATCAGGGCCGCGGCGAGGAGCGAGAAGGGCACGAACGCGAGGCGCGCGGGCGCGAGCAGGTCGCGGCGCCGGCTCTGCCAGGCCTCGATGAGGAACACCGGGACGCTCGTCGCGAGGACGGCGAGCCAGGCGGCGGTGTCGAACGGACGCCACGCCCAGCGGTCGCAATGCCGCACCAGCTCCGCCGCGACGGCGAGCGACGGAGCGCGGAAGACGAAGAACGTCGGCACGACGAAGGCCATGGTCATGAGCCATCCCGCCGCGGCCGGGACGCGGACGCGCGGGAAGTGCACGCGGAAGCTGCGGTGCACCGCGAGCGCCACGCCGTGCGCCGTCCCCCAGACGAGGAACGTCCAGCCGACCCCGTGCCACGCGCCCGCGATCGCCATCGTGGAGATCAAGGACAGCGTCGCGCGTGACTCGCCGCGGGAGCCGCCGCCGAGCGGCAGGTAGAGGTAGTCGCGCAGCCAGTTGCTGAGCGTGATGTGCCAGCGGCGCCAGAACTCCTGCACCGACGTCGACCAGTAGGGACGGTCGAAGTTCCACGCGAGCTCGATGCCGAACAGCCGCGCCGCGCCCTTCGCGATCAGGCTGTAGCCGTTGAAGTCGAAGTAGACCTGCAGCGCGAAGCCGATCGCGCCGAGCAGCACGACCCAGCCGGTGGTGTGCGCCGACGGCTGGAACGCGACGTCGACGTAGCCGCCGATCGTGTCCGCGGCGACGACCTTCGAGAAGAAGCCCAGCAGCAGGAGCCAGACGGCGGCGCCGACGTCGTCGCGCACGAGGGTTCGCGGACGCTGGAACTGGCGCAGCACGAGCGGGGCGCGCGCGATCGGGCCGGCGACGAGCTGCGGGAAGAAGAACATGAAGGCGGCGAACGTCACCGGATCGCGCTCGGCCTCGATGACGCGCCGGTGGACGTCGACCACGTAGGCGATGCTCTGGAAGCAGTAGAACGAGAGCCCGAGCGGCATCAGCACCTCGACGAGCGGCCAGCCGGGCGCGAGACCGATCGTGGCCAGCGCGGCGCGCGCGCCGTGCTGGAAGAAGTCGAAGTACTTGAAGACGGCGAGCCCGAGCACGAGCACGCCGACGACCAGGCGCAGCGCGCGGCGGCGCGCGGGCGCGTCCTCGGGCAGTGCCGCGATGAAGCGTCCGCCCGCGTACCCGACCACCGCGTAGGCGACGAGCAGCAGGCACAGCCGCCAGCCGAACCAGCCGTAGAACACCAGTCCGCTCGCGGCGACGATCGCGTTCTGCACGCGGTGCGACGCCGCGGCGAGGTGGTAGAGCAGGAGCGCGACCGGCAGGAAGACGAGGAAGCTCGGGTGGTCGAAGGCCATCGGCGCGTCGGATCGTGCCCGACGCCGGAAGGGCGCACAAACGACGGCCGCCGGATGCGGCGTTGCCCGCGCGCGAGCCCGAGTCCATAGTGCCCGCGTGGAGCTCGGCACGGGCGCCGTCGCCATCGCGAACCTGCTGCGCTGGACCGCCGGCCGCACGTGGCTCGCGCTGCTCCTCGCCGCCGGCGTGATCGCGGCCTTCGCCGCGCACGAGCGCGCCCACCCGCTGCCCGAGTACGGCTCGGGGCTCGCGATCATCGACGAGCAGATGCGCCGCAGCCACGCGCTGCCGCGGGCCGACGTGCTGGTGGTCGGCGACTCGTCGAGCCTCTACGGCGTCGATCCCGCCGCGCTCGCCGAGGCGCTCGCCGGCATGCGCGTCGAGAGCCTGGCCGCGATCGGCCCGGTGCGTCCGCCGGGCTACGTGAAGCTGCTCGAGAACCACCTCGCGCGCGGGGAGGCGCCGCGCGTGGTGCTGCTGCTGCTGAACCCGCTCGGCCTCGCGGACGCCGTCGGCGAGCACGAGCGCCAGGAGATGTACGCGGTCCTCGCCGACCGCTGGCCGCAGGGCTCGCTGCGCGAGGGCGCGGTGCGGGCGCTCAACTTCCGACTCTTCGGCGGCGTCCTCGAGGAGCCGCTCGAGGGCGACCACGGCCGCCACTACGGCAGCGGGCGCGAGCTGCGCCGCGCGCTGCGTCGCGGCCACGGGTCGCTGCTCAACCCGGCGCCGCGCGCCCTGCGGGCGCCTTCGGCGGAGAAGGCGCAGCCGGGCGTGCGCTACGAGATGCACGACGACGGGGTGCGCGACCTCGAGCGCGTCGCGCAGCAGCTCGACGCCGTCGACCGCAGCCGGATCCTCGTCGGCCTGATGCCCGCTCCCGCGGCGATGGTCGGCGACGAGACCGGGCCGAGCCGCGAGCGCATGCTGCGCCGCGTGCTCGATCTGCTGCGCCTGCCGCCCGAGCAGGCGATCGAGCTGCCCGCGTCGCTGCCGACCGAGGAGTTCGTCGACCCGACCCACACGACCGGCGCAGGGCGCGCGCGCCTGAGCGCGATCCTCGCGGACATCGTGCGCGGCGAGCTCGCTGCCGCGCCGAGCGCCCCGCGACCGTGACTACCGCCGCCGCGCGAAGATCGTGAACTCGCCGATCGGCATGAAGAACGGCCGCGTGACGCCCGGCAGCCGGCCGAGCGTCGCAAGCGCCAGCTTCGAGCCGAGCGGGCTGTACGTCCGCAGCCGCTGGCAGAGGTAGCGCAAGGTCACGATCTTGCCCGACAGCTCGGTGCCGAGCACGGCGAAGCCCGTGTCGTCGAGCAGCCGCGCGAGGTTGCGGCGGTCGAAGTAGAACAGGTGCTCGAGCGGCTTGTAATGGAACCAGTTGCGTCCCATCACGCGCCGCAAGAGGCCGC
>JBFMAS010000430.1:0-12322 GCA_040755575.1 Thermodesulfobacteriota bacterium | reverse complement strand
CTGGTCATTCGTGCTCGAACTCGGGGTCGTCGGGCAGCTCGCCGTGGTCGTGGGTCGCCACGTCGAGCGGGTCGGGCGGCGCGTAGGGCTCGGCCTTCTGCCAGTCGTGCTCGAAGACACGCGCCAGCCGGCCGACGGTCGGCTCGTCCTCGAGCAGGATGCCGAGCTCCCGCCGCTGATCGAACGAGCGGCGGTCGATGTTCATCGAGCCGACGAGCGCACGGCGCTCGTCGGCGACGATCATCTTGGCGTGCAGCTTGAGGTGCTTCTGCCGGTGCACCTTGACGCCGGTGCGGCGCAGGATGCGCAGCGCGCTGAAGGTGTCCGGCGCGTCCGCCTCGCTGATGCCGTGCTTGCCGCCCGACAGCAGGCGGACGTGGACCCCGCGGTCCTGCGCCGCGGCGACGCGGTCGAGGATCGTCGCGTCGACGAACTTCGGGTGCTGCACGTCGAGACGGTGGCGTGCGCCGTCGATCACCTCCGCCATCACCGTGCGTGAGTTGTCGGCGCTCCAGGCGAGGCCTGTCCGGCCGCCGGCGCGGAACGGCGCGCGCTTCCAGTCGGCGTCGAAGCAGCGGCGGATCTCCTCGACCTGCGCGGGCTCCGCGGTGAGGACGCCGTAGTCGCGCGTCTGGCCGAAGTACTTCTTCGCGAGGTTGAAGGTGGCGATCAGCGCCCTGCGGCCGTCGAACACCATCGACTTCTCGTGCGTGATCACGAACTGCGGGCTCGTCCACTCGACCGCCACGCCGTGTGAGCGCAGCGCGGCGAAGCTCTCGTCGTTGACCCGGCTGCCGCCGGTGCGATGCGGGTTCAGCATGACGCGCACGTGCACGCCGCGCTCGTGCGCGCGGATCAGGGCGTCGATCACGGCGCGCTCGTGCAGCGTGAACTGCTTGACCTCGAGCGAGCGCGCGACGCCGTGCAGCAGCTCGAGCACGCGCTCGAGGCCGTCGTCCGGCTGGACGATCAGCTCGACGTGCGCGGCGCCGTGCATGCGAGCCGTCAGTCGCCGTCCGCCGCCGCGACGGGGACGTCGTCCTTCGCGCCGCCGCGGGCGAGGCCCATCGACGAGAAGTGGAACAGCAGGATCAGCACCATCAGGAAGACGGTCGCGAGCCCGGCCTCGATCACCTCGCCGACGCCGCATGCGAGCCCGACCACGACCGCCGCGAGCACGTACGACATGTCGATCGCGTCGTTGACGCGCAGGCGGTAGCGGATCACCGAGAACGCGCCCCAGACGCCGAGCGCGCGCGCGATGCTGCCGCCGATGAGCGCGATCACCAGCGCGACCAGCACGCCCATGAAGACCAGCGACAGCGCGAAGTTGCGCGAGTACGGCTTCTTGCCGCGGTACGTGATGCGGTAGAGCAGCGCGAGCACGTAGGCGAACAGCGCGGCGCACACGATCGAGACGAGCACCGTCTCGGGGTCGACGTGCACGTCGCGCGCGAGGTTCTCGAGGACGTTCTCCATCACCGCTCCGCGTCAGAAGTTGGGGATGCGCTCGGGCGAGAAGCGGCGCATGTTGACGTTGATCACCAGCCCGAGCCCGGCCATGAGCGTCACCAGCGAGGACCCTCCGTAGCTGAAGAAGGGCAGCGTGATGCCGACCACGGGCAGGAGCCCGGTGGTCATGCCGAGGTTGATCACCGCCTGCCAGAACACGTTGGCGAGGACGCCGAAGGCGAGCAGCGCGCCGAAGCGCTCCTTCGCCCGGTTGACGACCACCAGGCCGCGCAGCATGAGCGCGAGGTAGAGCGCGATCAGGCCGATCGAGCCGATGAAGCCCCACTCCTCCGAGAACACGGAGAAGATGAAGTCGGTGTGCTGCTCGGGCAGGAACTTGAGCTGGTTCTGCGTGCCGTGCAGGAAGCCCTTGCCGGAGAAGCCGCCGGAGCCGATCGCGATCTTCGACTGGATGACGTGGTAGCCGGCGCCGAGCGGGTCGAGCTCGGGGTTGAGGAACGTCTGGATCCGCTTGAGCTGGTAGGGCTTCAGGTGGGACAGCAGGTAGGGCAGCGCGGGCACGAGGCAGAGCGCGACGCCGCCGAGCGTCGCCCAGGTACGCGGGCTCGGGCCCGCCAGCACGACCATGCTCGCGACGACGAAGCAGAACACGCCCGCCGTACCGAGATCGGGCTGCGCGAGGATCAGGATCACCGGCGGCAGCGCGAACAGCACGGGCACGATCAGGTCGCGCAGCCGCAGCCCTTCGGGCCGCATCTTGCGATGGAAGTAGCGCGCGAGGACCACGATCAGCGCGAGCTTCATCATCTCGGACGGCTGCACCGAGAAGGGTCCGAAGTCGAGCCAGCGTCGCGACCCGTTGCTCACCGAGCCGACGAGCGGCACCGCGACGAGCAGCAGGAGCCCGCCGGCGTACGTCAGGTAGGCCCAGCGCTCGAGCTTGCGGTAGTCGAAGCACACCATCGCGATCGCGGCGACGGCGCCGAAGGTGGCCCACATTGCTTGACGCCAGGCGAACGCGCTCGCACGCGCCGAGTGGGGATCCCAGCTCGCGCTGTACACGGACACCGTGCCCATCGCGATGATCGACAGCATGAGCAGCATCAGCACGGCGTCGAAGTGGTACACGAGCCGGCGATCGACCATCAGCCTCATGCGCGCTCCTCGGCTCGGGAATCGGCGCCGCCGGCGAGTTGGTAGGAGCGGCCGCGCGTGAGCGCGAAGTAGAAGTCCGCGACGTCGTGCGCGATCGGTGCGGCCATCGCGCCGCCGCCGCCGCCCGCGTGCTCGATCAGCACCGCGATGGCGATCTCCGGCGCCTCGACCGGCGCGAACGCGACGAACCAGGCGTGATCGCGCAGATGCTTCGCCAGGTTGTGCGTCTTGATCTGCTTGCCCATCTTGAACACCTGCGAGGTGCCGGTCTTGCCGCCGACCTCGATGGTGTCGAGCTTGGCCTTCTTGCCGGTGCCGTTGCGCGCGTTGACGACGTCGCGCAGCGCCTCGCGGATCTGCAGCAGGGTCGACTTGCGCAGGTTCGCCGTGCCGAGCACCTCCGGCTCGACGCTCTCGAGGACGCCGCCGGCCGGGTTGTCGATCCGGCGGACGAAGTGCGGCTTGTAGCGCGTGCCGCCGTTCGCGACGGTCGCGATCAGGTTCGCCATCTGCAGCGGCGTCGCGAGGACGTAGCCCTGGCCGATCGCCACCGACAGCGTCTCGCCGGCGAACCACGGCTCGTTGAAGCGCGCTCTCTTCCAGTCCGAGGTCGGGATCAGGCCGGGCTTCTCGTGGTCCAGCGTGATTCCGGTCGGTACGCCGAGCCCGAGGCGGTTCGCGTAGTCGGCGATGGTGTCGACGCCGAGCCGCTGGCCGACCTGATAGAAGTACACGTCGCACGACTCGACGAGCGCGCGGTGCAGGTCGACCGTGCCGTGGCCGCCCTTCTTCCAGCAGCGGTACGTCCGGTTCGCGAAGTGGTAGCCGCCGCCGCAGAAGATCCGCGTGAACGGCGTGACCGCGCCCTCCTCGAGGGCCGCGGCCGCGGTGACGATCTTGAACGTCGAGCCCGGCGGGTACTGTCCCTGGATCGCGCGGTTGTTGAGCGGACGCGTCTTGTTGTTCGACAGCTCGCGCCACTCGTCGTGCTTGATGCCGCGCGCGAACACGTTCGGGTCGAACGACGGCCTGCTGACCAGCGTGAGGATCTCGCCGTTGTCCGGTCGCAGCGCGACCACCGCGCCGTCGTGCGGCTCCATGAGCTGCTCGGTGAAGGCCTGCAGCCGCCGGTCGAGCGTCAAGACCATGTTGTTGCCCTGCGTCTGCGGCACGCGGGACAGCACGCGGAGCTTGCGACCGAGCGCGTCGACCTCGATCTGCTGGCCGCCGGGGACGCCGCGCAGCCGCGTCTCCCAAGACTTCTCGGCGCCGAACTTCCCGATCAGGTCGCCCATGCGGTAGCCCGGGTGCTTGCCGAGCTCCGCTTCCGACACCTCGCCGACGTAGCCGAGCAGGTGGGCGCCGACCGGCCCGTAGGGGTAGGTGCGCAGCGGCCCGACGTCGAGGCTCACGCCGGGCAGCTCGAGCTGATGCGTCTCGAGCGTCACGACGGCGTTCCAGTCGACGTCGCGCTTGATGATCAGGCCCTCGTAGGGCGGGCGCGCGCGCGCCGCGGCGAGCAGCGCCTTGACGTTGATCCCGTCCGCCTCGAGGTAGGCGGCGACGCGCTGGATCGTGTCGGCGAGGTTCGTCGTGTCCTCGGGCACGACGACGACGTCGAAGGACGGCCGGTTGTCGACCAGCGGCTCGCCGTTGCGATCGTAGATCAGGCCGCGCGTCGCCGTGATGCGCTGCAGGCGGATGCGGTTGTTCTCGGACAGCGAGCGCCAGCTCTCGCCCTCGCCGATCTGCAGCTTGTAGAGCCGCAGCCCGAGCGCGCTGAACAGGCCGAGCACGCCGAGCCCGGAGAACAGCAGGCGGCGGCGCATCTCGTTCGGCGCCTCGCGGCTATTCAGCTGCATGCGACGACCTCACCGGACGCGGCACGTAGCTGTCCAGCGCCGAGAACACCGCCGGCGCGCAGACCAGAGCGAGCAACGCCTCGATGCCGAGAGTCCGCAGCACGACGACCAAGCTCACCGTGCGCGCGGACGCGACGGCGAAGTAGAGCACCACCGTGACGACCTTCACCGCCGAGCCGAGCGCCACGGCGGCGATGTTCGACATGGGGTTCTCCATCCATAGCCGCTTCGAGACGAGGTATACCACCCCGAAAACGAGGGTCATGGTGAGGCAGTAGAGCCCCGGCACGGCGCCGGAGAAGGTGTCGAGCAGGTAGCCGAGCAGGAACGCACCGACCGCGCCCGCGGGCGAGTGGTAGTGCAGCCCGAGGTAGACCGTCAGCACGAGGATCAGGTCGGGCGCCGCCGGCAGGAAGCCGAGGCGCTGGACGAGCGTCGTCTGGACGACCACGGCCAGCACGCCGGCCAAAGCGAAGATCAGCAGCGGACGCATTGCGGAGCGTCAACCGCCGTGTCGCCCGTTGCCGGACGGTTCCGCCCGCGACGCCTCCGGTGGCACCTCGTTCTCCGGCGCCTCCACCACCAGCACCTCCTCCAGCTTGTTGAAGTCCACCGCCGGCTCGAGCTCGGCGGTCTGGAACAGGCCGCCCTCCTCGCGCGCCAGGCGCACGATCGTCCCCACCGGCACCCCCTTCGGGAAGATGCCGTCGAGGCCCGAGGTCACCACCAGGTCGCCGACCCGCAGGTCCTCGCGATGCTTCACGTACTTGAGCTGACATCCCCCGTTCAGGCTGCCCTCGACGATGCCCCGCGCCCGGCTCCTCTGCACGAGAGCATCGACGCCGCTCGACGGATCCTCCAGCAGCAGCACGCGTCCCGCGTTGGGGCTGGTCGACACCACCTTGCCGACGACGCCCAGCGGGGCGACGACCGCCATGCCCTTCGCCACGCCGTCGCTCTCGCCCTTGTTGATCGTCGCGGTGCGGAAGAGCCCGCTCGCGTCGACGCCGGTGAGGCGGGCCGCGACCGACTGCCCGGGCAGCCCCTCGCGGAGGTCGAGCAGCGCCTGCAGGCGCACGTTCTGGCTCTCGACGGCGCTCGCGCGCTGCGCCTGGGTCTCGAGCTCGCGGACGCGGCGGCGCAGCCACTCACGCTCCTGGCGCACGCCGACCAGGTCGACGTAGGCGCGCCACGTGTTGCCCATCGCGCTCGACACGGTGGTCAGCAGGTGGCTGATCGGCGTGATGACCTCGAGGAAGACGACGCCGAGCGGGTCGATGCGCCGCGTGCCGCGGGTGTTGGTCACCAGCAAGGCGAGCGACAGGAGGAGCAGTGTTCCGGTGCTGAACAGGACGGAGTAGCGGCGCAGCAGCGTCAGCATGCCGCGTCGCCGTCGCTCGTCACGTGCGTCGTGCTCCGGGGCCCTGCGCTCTCGTCCTGGTGGGCGGCTTTGCCGGGAAGGTCGGCGGAGCGCCTACTGGATGGTGACATCCTTGAGCAGGCTCAGCTCGTCGAGGACCTTGCCCGCGCCCATGACGACGGCGGTGAGCGGGTCGTCGGCGAGCATGATCGGCAAGCCGGTCTCCTCACGGAGCAGGACGTCGAGGTTGCGCAGCAGCGCGCCGCCGCCGGCGAGCACGATGCCCTTGTCGACGATGTCGGAAGCGAGCTCCGGCGGGCAGCGCTCGAGGCCGATCCGCACCGCCTCGACCACCTGGTTGATCGGCTCGAGCAGCGAGTCGCGGATCTCCTCGTCGGAGATCTCGACCGTCTTCGGCACGCCGGCGACGAGGTCGCGGCCCTTGATCTCCATCGTCTGGATCTCGCTCGACGGATACGCGGAGCCGATCGTGATCTTGATCAGCTCGGCGGTGCGCTCGCCGACCAGCAGGTTGTACTTGCGCTTGATGTACTGGATGATCGCCTCGTCCATCTTGTCGCCGCCGACGCGGACCGACTTCGAGAAGACGACGCCCGAGAGCGAGATCACCGCGACCTCGGTCGTGCCGCCGCCGATGTCGACGATCATGTTGCCGGTCGGCTCGGTGATCGGCAGGCCGGCGCCGATCGCGGCCGCCATCGGCTCCTCGACGAGGTAGACCTCGCGCGCGCCGGCCGACTCCGCCGACTCGCGCACCGCACGCTTCTCGACCTCGGTGCAGCCGAACGGCACGCAGATGATGATGCGCGGGCGGAACAGCGACTTCCGGCCGTGAATCTTCTGGATGAAGTAGCGCAGCATCGCCTCGGTGATCTCGAAGTCGGCGATGACGCCGTCCTTCAGCGGCCGGATGGCGATGATGTTGCCCGGCGTGCGGCCGAGCATGCGCTTCGCCTCGGCGCCGACCGCGAGCACGCGGCGCCCGTTGCGGCTCTCCTTCTGCATCGCGACGACCGACGGCTCGTTGCAGACGATGCCCTCACCCTTCAGGTAGATGAGGGTGTTTGCCGTGCCGAGGTCAATCGCAAGATCGTTTGAGAACCACCCCAGCAGCGAATCGAAGATCATGGTGTTGCCGACGCCCCCCCGCTCCTGATTACCGCCCTCGCGCGGCGGGATCAGCAAAGCGACCCGTGAGTACCAGATGCCATATCGAGCGGCAACGGCCGGGGCGGGCTTTAGCGGGGATTGACGGTTGCTTGTCGGTGGTGCGCGGCGGGGGCAGCGCGTGCGCCTCGGCCCTCGCTCCGGTACTCGGCGCGGCCTTCGGGTGTTTGCAAGCTGTCGGAAGGCGGCGCCTGCGTAGTCGCTCCGGCTCGAGGCGCACACGCCGCCCGCGCCTTACTCGGGTGCTGGGAAGGCGCGTGCGCCTCGGCCGTCGCTCCGGTACTCGGCGCCGCCCCGCCTTCCCGGGGTAGCGCGTTGCCTTCCGCGGGGCGCCACCGCTATCGTCCCGGGATGCTGCATTTCGTTCGGCGCCACGCGCAGTCGAAGTTCGTCAAGGTGGTCCTCGGCATCATCATCGCCGTCTTCGTCCTCTGGGGCGTCGAGGCGGTGGTGAGCGGCGGGAACCCGTTGACCACGGTCGCCACGGTCGACGGGCGGCCGATCGAGCAGATCGAGATCCAGCGCGCCGAGCTCAACATGGCCGAGGCCTACCGGGAGGCCTACAAGGGCAACTTCACCCCGGAGATGCGCCAGGCGCTCAACCTGCGCCAGCGCGCGCTCGACGGCCTGATCGACCGGTTGGTGCTGCTCAACCAGGCGGAGCGTCTGGGCATCGAGATCACCGACCAGGAGCTGCGCGACGTGATCGTCGACAGCCGCGGCTTCGCGCCGGGCGGCCGCTTCGACAAGGACTACTACGTCCGGGTGCTGCGCTCGATCGGCCTGACGCCCGGGCAGTACGAGGAGATGCGGCGCGAGGACCTCGCCGCCGAGCGCCTGCAGGCGCTCGTCCAGGACGGCGTCACGGTCGGCGACCAGGAGGTCCGCGACGAGGTCCTGGCCCGCGAGGAGAGGCGGACGGTCGCCTTCGTCAAGTTCGCCGCCGCCGACGAGACCGCGGCGGTCGAGGTGACCGACGAGGCCCTGCAGAAGTACTTCGAGGACAACAAGGCGCGCTACACCGAGCCCGAGAAGGCGAAGGTCGAGCTGCTCGCGTACGCGCCCGACAAGTTCGAGGGCCGGGTCGAGGTCGCCGAGGAGGACGTCACCGAGTACTACGAGGCCAACCTCAAGACCCGCTTCACCCAGCCGCACGAGGTGCACGCGCGCCACATCCTGGTCCGCGTCGCGCCCGACGCCGACGACGAGACCAAGCAAAAGGCCAGGAAGCGGCTCGAGGAGGTGCAGGAGAAGCTCCGCGGCGGCGCGGACTTCGCGGCGCTCGCGAAGCAGTACTCCGACGACCCGGGCTCGAAGGAGAAGGGGGGCGACCTCGGCTTCTTCCCGCGCGGCCGCATGACGCCGCCGTTCGAGGAGGCGGCCTTCGCCCTGAAGGCGGGCGAGACGAGCGACATCGTCGAGTCGAGCTTCGGCCTGCACCTGATCCGCGTCGACGAGGTGCGCGAGGAGCGCGAGAAGCCGCTCGACGAGGTGCGCGACGAGGTCGTGCAGGCGCTCGAGACCGAGGCCGCGACGGAGAAGGCGCGCGAGGCGGCGGAGGAGGATCGCACCGCGCTGGTCGGCGGGGAGTCGATCGACGCCGTCGCCGAGCGCCGCGGCTTCACCGTCGAGCGCCCGGCTCCGCTGACCCGCGGTGCCGCGTTCCCGAACCTCGGCCGGTCGATGCCCCTGACCACGGCGCTCTGGGAGCTGCCGATCGGCGGCTACACCGAGCCGACCGACGTCAACGGCACCATGGTGATCGCCAAGCTGGTCGAGAAGGTGCCGAGCCGCGTGCCGGGGCTGGCCGAGGTCAAGGACCGCGTCGAGGCGGCCTACCGGCTCGAGCGCGGCGGCGAGGCGGCGAAGAAGAAGGCCGAGGAGCTGCACGCGGCGGCGGCCGGCGCGGGCGGGCTCGCGAAGGCGGCCGAGGCGGCCGGCAAGAAGGCCGCGACCACCCCGCAGTTCGGCCGCGCCGGCGCCTACGTCCCGGAGATCGGCGGCAGCGCCGAGCTGAAGGACGCGGTGTTCGCGCTCACCGAGGAGAAGCGCCTGCCGGACGGCGTGTTCGTCGTCGCGGGGGACGCCTACGTCGTCGAGCTCGCGGAGCGCACCGTGCCGAGCGACGAGGACATCGCGAAGAAGATCGACGACACGCGCAAGAGCCTCGTCGAGCGTCGCCGCGCGGACACCTTCGGGCGCTACCTCGAGGAGCTCAAGAAGAGGGCGCAGATCGAGGTCAACGCGCAGCGCCTGCAGGAGATCCCTCCCGTCTAGGGGGCGGGCGGCGTGGCGATCGCGTTCCGCGCAAACGGAGGGACGCGCGGCGGCGTGCTCCTGGTGCACGGCTTCACCGGCACGCCGCACGAGATGCAGGGCCTCGCCGAGCCGCTCGCGCGGGCGGGCTATGCGGTGCTCGGCGTCCGCCTGCCCGGGCACGGCGCGGCCGACGACGGCGAGGCGAACGACTGGCCGGCGTGGGAAGCCGCGGTCGAGGACGCGTTCGGGGAGCTGTGCGGCCTCGTGCCCGACGCGCCGAAGGCCGTCGCCGGCCTGTCGATGGGCGCGCTGCTCGCGCTCGAGCTCGCGCGCCAGCATCCCGAGGTGGCCGCGGTGGCCGCGCTGTCGCCCGCCATGACGCTGCCCCGGCCCTTGCGCGCGATGCTGTGGTTCGCGGCCCGCACGCTCGGCGACCGCGGCCGCGGCCGCATCCTGCCCAAGGGCGTGAGCGACATCCGCGACCCCGCGGTGCGGGCGACGCACCCCAAGTCCGCGCCGTTCCGCGTCGCCGCGGTGCTGTCGTTCAACCAGCTCCGGGTCGCGGTGCGCGGCCGCGTCGGGGCGGTCGAGCAGCCGCTGCTGATCGTCCACTCGCGCCTCGACCGCACCTGCCCGGTGGCGGGCGCGCGCTGGCTCGCGCGCCGCGTGGGCTCGCGCGACGTCGAGCTGGTGGTCCTCGAGCGCAGCGGCCACGTGATCCCCGTCGACCTCGAGCGCGAGCACGCGACCGAGCTCGTCCTCGCCTTCCTCGACCGCACGCTCGCCGGCGGCGCCGCCGTCGAGCCGCCGATCGAGGAGGTGCAGGAGGCGGTGCACGAAGCCGGGAGCTGAGTCAGCTGTCGAACGTCTCCTCGCCCGCACCCCGGCCCGCGGCCGCGGCGCGCCGCCGCCCGCCGAACAGCGCCTGCCACAGCTCCTGCACCGACGCGACGCCCTCGACGCGCAGGCCGTCGGGGGCGCGCGCCTGGCCAGCGGTCGCGGCCGGGACGATCGCGCGCGTGAAGCCGAGCTTCGCCGCCTCGCGCAGCCGCGTCTCGGCGTGGCGCACGGCGCGCACCTCGCCCGCGAGCCCGACCTCGCCGAACAGCGCGAGCCCCTCGGGCAGAGGAGCATCGCTGGCGCTCGAGCCGATGGCGGCGATGATCGCGAGGTCGGCGGCCGGCTCCTGCACACGGATGCCGCCCGCGACGCTGACGAACAGGTCGTGCTCGTAGAGCTTGAGCCCGGCGCGCTTGTCGACGATCGCCGTCAGGACGGCGACGCGGTTCGCGTCGAGGCCGAGCGTCGTGCGCCGCGGCATGGCGAGTGCCGAGCGCGCCGACAGCGCCTGCACCTCGACCAGCAGCGGGCGGGTGCCCTCGATCGCCGGCAGCACCGCCGAGCCCGGCGCGCCGCGCGGCCGCTCGGCGAGCAGCACCGCCGACGGGTTCGCCACGTCGACCAGCCCGCGCTCGCCCATCTCGAAGACCCCGACCTCGTTGGTCGGCCCGAAGCGGTTCTTGACGGCGCGCAGCAGCCTGAGCCCGCCGCCCTGGTCGCCCTCGAAGTAGAGCACCGTGTCGACCACGTGCTCGAGGACGCGCGGCCCGGCGATCGTCCCCTCCTTGGTGACGTGGCCGACCAGGACCGTCGGCCGGCCCGTGGCCTTCGCCTGGGCGACCAGCGCCGCCGCGCACTCGCGCACCTGCCCGACGCTGCCCGCGGCCGAGGTCAGCTCGCGCGAGTGCATCGTCTGGATGGAATCGATCAGCAGCACACCCGGCTTGACGGCCTCGACGTGCGCCAGCACCTCCTCGACGCAGGTCTCGGGCAGGATCAGCACCGACTCGTTGCATTCTAGGCGGTCGGCTCGCAGCTTGACCTGCTCCGGCGACTCCTCGCCGCTGACGTAGAGCGCCGTCAGGCCCTGGCGCGCGAGCTCGGCCAGCACCTGCAGGCCGATGGTCGACTTGCCGATGCCGGGATCGCCGCCCAGCAGCGTCACCGAGCCGGGGACGATGCCGCCGCCGAGCACCCGGTCGAGCTCCTCGAGGCCGGTCGAGACGCGCGCGTGGCTCTGCGGCGTGACGCTCGCGAGCGGCACCGGGCGCGCGGCGCGCTGCCCCGCGACCGCGATCGAGGTGCGCGAGCCGCCGAAGCCGCCGCCGGCGGCCGGCGCGCGCGGCGCGGCGGCCTCCTCGACGACGCTCTCCCAGGTGCCGCACTCGGTGCAGCGCCCGAGCCACTTCGCGAACTGCGCGCCGCACTGCTGGCAGACGAAGACGGTGCGGGCGCGGGCCACGCGCGGCACTTACCAGCAGGCCGCCGTGCGGGAAAGGCGCGCGCATTGTCGCCGCCCGCAAGGCACGTCATTCGCCCGGCGGGTACTCGTCGTGGCGCGGCAGCCCGTCCGTGATCTCGTGCCAGGGCGCGCTCGACGCCGCGAAGATGTGCGCCTCGGGCCGCAGCCCGGGGTCGTCGTCGAGGCTGGCGACGGCGATCCAGAGGGCGTCGGGGACGGCGTCGTGCACGAACTGCAGGTTCGCGCCGCACGTGCCGCAGAAGGTGCGCGCGACCTGCTCCGACGAGCGGAAGCTGCGCACCAGGTCCGCGCCGCGCGTGAAGCGGAACGCCGCGCGCGGCGCGCGGGCATAGGTCGCGAACGCCGCGCCGTGCTGCTTGCGGCAGCGCCCGCAGTGACAGTGGTGCATCCCCTCGAGCGGTGCGGCGACCTCGTACGCGACCGCGCTGCAGAGACAGCTTCCGTGCAGCATCGAGCTTCCCCCTTTTCCGAGTAGCCGCGATGCTAGCGCGGCCCGCCGGCCTTGGCTCGCGGTCGCGGCGGCCGCGTGCTGTCAACCCCGCCGGCCGACGAGGTTGACAGCCGCCGGGCGCTCGCCTACCGAGCCCCCGATGCCGGCCGCCGCGGATCTCGCGCAGGAGCTCGACGAGCTCGCGTCGCGCCATCTGCGCCGCGTGCGGCGCACGATCGGCGGCGTGCAGGGGCCCGAGGTCGAGCTCGACG
>JBFMAS010000429.1:0-9424 GCA_040755575.1 Thermodesulfobacteriota bacterium | reverse complement strand
ACAGCAGGCGCATGAGGATCCGCGTCGAGCGCGGCTGCGCCGCGACGAAGCGGTCGACGTGCAGCGGAATGCCGGCATCGAGCCCGGAGGGCTCGATCGCCCCGCCGCGGGGATACGACGCCAGCGCGGCGGCCGTGATGGTCGCGAACTCGCGCGGCGCGAGCGCCTGCAGCGCAACGGGTGGGCGCGGGTAGCCGGCGAAGAAGCGGACCATCCCGTAGGCGAGGACGAGCAGCAGGACGACCAGGACGGACATGGGCGCACCATAGCGGTTTCGTGCGCGCGCCCGCACGTCGAGGCCCCGGTTCGAAACCGCATCCTTGCCGACGCTCGCGCCGTGCGGCTATGGAGCGCGCATGGATGCGATCGACGTCATCAAGCGCCGCCTGAAAGAGGACCGCGTCCCCGACGTACCGGACGAGATCACCGAGAAGAGGAAGCGCCCGAAGGAGGTCGCGTTCATGGACGTGAACCTCTGCTTCCCGTGCGGCAAGTGCCCCGAGTTCTGCCCGGTGCAGTGCATCGAGTACCTGCGGCCGGGGTCGGTGCCCGGGCGCGGCGTCCAGCCGGTGCAGGACCGCTTCCAGGAGTGCATCGGCTGCTACATCTGCGTCGAGGTGTGCGCGCTTCTGACCGACTACGACGCCGTGCGCATGTACGACGTGAACCTCGTCGAGCAGGTGCTCGGCGTCACGATCGGTGACAAGAAGCCCGCCGAGTACGTCCCGGCAGAGCCGTGGGAGGAGTACTTCTCGGAGGGCGGCGGCTACCGCCACCTCGGCAACGGCTCGCGCATCCGGGAGAAGATGAACGCCGAGGAGTGGGCGATCATCCGCCGCGCCAAGGGCTGAGCGTCCCGCACCTCGACATGGATCGTCCTCCGTCGCCCCCGGCGGGCGGGCTGCGCGCGCGCGGGCCCGCCGCCCTGCTGCTCGGCGTCCTGCTCGCGGCGCTGATCGCGCTCATCGAGCTCGGCGTCCTCGAGTTCACGTACGAGCGCCTCGGCATCGGACACCGGCTGTTCGGCGGCCTCCTCCTGCTGTCGCTCGTCGGCAGCGTGGTGAACGTGCCCGTCACGGCGGTCGGCGCCCCGCCGCAGCAGACCATCCTCGCGGTCAACCTCGGCGGGGCGGTGGTGCCGACGCTGCTCGCGCTCTACCTGCTGCTCGAGCATCGCTTGCTCCTGCAGGGCGCGATCGCCGTCGGCGTCGTCGCGACGGTCAGCTTCCTGCTCGCGCGTCCCGTGCCCGGCGTCGGCATCGCGGTGCCGGTCCTCCTGCCGCCCGTCGCGGCGGCGGTGACGGCGCTCGCGCTCGCACCGGACGCCGCACCCGCCCTCGCGTACGCGGCCGGCAGCCTCGGCACGCTCGTCGGCGCGGACCTGGGCCACCTCGGCCGGATCCGCGACCTGCGCTCGCCGATGGTGTCGATCGGCGGCGCGGGAACGTTCGACGGCATCTTCCTGACCGGCATCTTCGCGGTGCTGCTCGCCTGATTGCGGCGGGCGATGCGCGCGTGCATCGTCGGGGCATGCGCGCCGAGCCGATCCGTTTCGACCTCGATGCGGGCGCCTACCTCGACTGCCGCGTCAAGCGCGGCTTTCCGCTCGGGGGCATCGGCGCCGGCAACGTCTGCATCAACACGGACGGCAGCTTCGGCGAGCTGCGCTCGAACAACAACTGGATGTGTCCGGTGCGCGGGCTGCGCGGCAGCTTCTTCGCGGTGTTCGCGCAGCTCGGCGAGGCGCGGGAGACGGTCGTGCTGCGCCGGCCGCCGCCCCCGGACGCGCCGCCGGAGTACGCGGGCGCGCACGACGTCGAGTCGACGACGTTCGTCGGGCTGCTGCCGTCGTTCTCGCTCCGCTTCCAGCACCACCTGCCGATCGGGATCCTGCTCGACGGCTTCACGCCGCACGTACCGCACGACGTCGCGAGCTCGACCCTGCCCGTCGCGGTGCTGCGCTTCCATCTCGAGAACCCCGATGACGACCCGGTCGCCGCAGCCGTGCTGTTCTCGTTCGAGAACGTGCTCGGACGCGGCGGGACCGGGCACCTCGGCGTCGACCTCGGGCCCGGGGGCGAGCTGGTCGGCGTCCACCAGCGCGTCGTCTACGACAGCGTCGCGGGCAACTTCCAGGAAGCGGTGACCGTCGCCGGGCGGCAGGGCGTGCGCTTTCGCACCGAGCAGACGTACGACGAGCGCGACCATCGCCGCTCGGTGACCGGCCAGTACCTGATGCTCGTCGAGTCGGACGAGGACCTCGAGGTCACGGTATGCGACGCGTGGAACGCGGACGCCGAGCGCAGCTCCGCCCTCGACGCGTTCGCGCGCGATGGTCGCGTCGCGTGCGACGAGAGCGGGCGCCGCGGCGAGGACGGCGTCTACCGCCCGGCGGCGGCGTGCGCCGCGCGCTGCGTGCTCGAGCCGCGCAGCAACCGCGAGGTCGTCTTCCTCCTCGGCTGGTGGACGGCGGACCACGTCACCGAGCCGGCGCTCGCGCGACGCTCCGCGGCGTCGCCGGACGCCGCGACGGGCGCCGTCGCACACGACGGGGTGCGCGTCGGGCACGTCTACGAGGTGCATCACCGCTCGCTCGACGAGGCCGCGGCGCGGGTGCTCGACGAGCGCGCGAGCCTCGAGGAGCGCTCGGGCGAGGTGGACCGCCTGCTCGGCGGCTCGACGCTGCCACCCTGGCTCGTGCGTGCACTCGCCAACGCGAGGGACTCCGCGGTGTGCAACGGCGTCGTGCCGCAGAGCGGCCGGCTCTACACGATCGAGGGCGTCGACTGGAGCTGGCCGATGGGCGGGCTCACCGGCACCAACGACCAGCGTCTCGCGGCGCAGCCGTACGTGGCGACCTTCTTCCCCGCGCTGAACCTGACCGAGCTCGACGAGTTCCGCCGCCTGCAGGACGCGCGCGGCGCGGTGCCGCACGGCAACGGCAACTGCGACCTCGGCCTCGGCACCACCGACGTCCCGTACGGCTGGCCGACGTACATCAAGGACTTCCTGCCGGCGAAGGAGTGGACCGACCTGACCATGTCGCTCGTCCTGCAGGTCGGCAAGGTGTGGCGCTCGACCGGCCGCGCCGACGTGCTGGACCGCTTCTGGCCCGCGCTGGTGCGCGGCATGGACTACCTCGCCGGCCTCGCCCCGCACGGCGTGCCGGAGGGCGGCACGACGTACGACGTGTGGGACTTCCCGGGCATCTTCGCGTACAGCGCGACGCTCTACCTCGCGTCGCTCGAGACGATGATCGACCTCGCGACGGCGGTCGACCAGGCGCGCATCACCGACTACCGCAAGCGGCTGGCGATCGCCGCGCGGCGCGTCGAGGATCTCTGGGACGAGCGCGGCTTCTACCGCACGACGCCGGCGCACGAGACGATCTTCACCGCCTCGCTCGCCGGCGAGTGGGCGGCGCGCTACGCCGGCCTGCCGCCGGTCGTGCCGCACGAGCGCTGCCTGTCGCACCTGCGCCACCAGCAGCGCGTCCTCGTCGACGCCGCCATCGAGGCTTGCGGCGGCCGCTTCCGCCCCCTGCCGCGCGCCGAGGCGCTGTTCGACGGCACCGAGGTGGTGCATCGTCTCGGACGCGGGCTGCCGAAAGAGGAGGCGCTGACCTACGTCTGGCAGGTGATCTCCTACCAGGCGTGCCTGCAGATCTACGTCGGCGAGGTCGAGCCGGCGCTGCGCACGCTGCGCGCGATCTACGAGCGGATCTGGCGCGAGGGCAACGCCTGGAGCGCCGGGCTGCGCGGCAACGACGAGTCGATCTACATGACGCACGGCGTGCTCTGGGCCGTCCTCGACGCGCTGACCGGCGCCGCGCTCGACGTCCCGCGCCGCACGCTGCACCTCGGGCCGCGCGTCGGCGGCGAGATCGGCCGGCTGCGCTGCCCGTTCTTCCTGCCGGGCGTCTGGGCGATGCTCGACTACGACGAGGACGACAAGCACGTGACCGTCACGGTGCTGCGACACTTCGGCGAGCCGGCGGTGATCGACACCGCCGTCACCCACGCGCCGTCGGGCACCGTCCGGACCCACGCGCTGCAGCCGACCGAGCTCGCCGAGGGGACGACGCTCGAGCTCGATCTCGAGCGTGGCAAGAAGGGACGTTGAGCGGGCCTCGCCCTTCGCGGCGCTCGCTCTGGTCGCGTCCCTGCTCGGCCTCGAGGGGTGCAACGTGACCGCGCTCGACCGCCTGATCTACTTCCCCGACCGCAACGTGCCGGCGCCGCCGCCCGGCGTGAGCGAGCGCCGCTTCACCACCGCGGACGGCGTCGAGCTGCACGCCTGGTACGCGCCGGCGGCGGACGGCCGGCCCGCGCAGGACGCGCCGACGCTCGTCTGGTCGCACGGCAACGGCGGCAACATCGCCTGGCGGGAGGACGTGCTGCTGGCGCTCGCGGCACGCGGCTTGAACGTCCTCGCCTACGACTACCGCGGCTATGGGCGCAGCACCGGGCGTCCCAGCCAAGCGGGCGTCGAGCTCGACGCCGAGGCTGCGTACGACCTGCTCGCCCGCGACGGCGTGCCGCCCGAGCGGATCGTCGCCTTCGGCGAGTCGCTCGGCGGCGCGGTGTCGATCACGCTCGCGCGCCGCCGTCCGTGCGCGGCCGTCATCGTGGTGTCGACCTTCCCGCGGCTGCGCGACGTGGCGCGTGCGCACTACGGCACGCTGGCGATGCTCGCGGGAAACCAGTTCGACTCGACGGACAACGTCCGGCGGCTCGGCGTGCCGATCCTGGTCGCGCACGGCGATCGCGACGAGATCGTGCCGTACGCGCTCGGCGAGCAGCTCTACGCGCTCGCCGCGGGCGAGAAGCGCTTTCTCCGCGTCGCGGGCGCGCACCACAACGACGTCTTCGAGGACCCGGACCTGCTCGACGCGATCGCGGCCTTCGCGCACGCGGCGGCGCACACCGCACCTCCTCCGCCTTCCGGCGGATGACTGCGTCGGTGCACGACCCGTGCTATGCCGGCGCATGCGCGACGACGAGGCGGCGATCACCCGGCTGATCTTTGCGTACGCCGAGCGGATCGACGCCGGCGACTTCGCAGGCGTCGCCGACCTGCTCGCCGACGCGACGCTGCGCAGCGACCGCCGCCCGTCCGGCCTGCAGGGCCGCGAGCCCGTGCTGCGCCTCTACGAGAGCACCGTGCTCCTGCACGAGGACGGCACACCGTGCACCAAGCACGTCACGACCAACGTGGTGGTCGAGGTCGATGCGGGCGGGCTCGAGGCGGCGGCGCGCTCGTATTTCACGGTGCTGCAGGCGAGGCCCGGTCTGCCGCTGCAGCCGATCATCGCGGGCCGGTATCGCGACCGCTTCGCCAAGGTCGCCGGCGCGTGGCGCTTCAGCGAGCGGCTGATCGTCGTCGACCTGGTCGGCGACCTGCGCCACCATCTGAAGGTCGAGCCGCCGCGGCCCGCTTCGCCCCGCTGAGGGCGGCGCGGCCTCCCACGTGCTAGGGCAATCTCGGCAGGTTACGTTGGCGAGGACGACCTCGCCTCGTGGCGCACGACCAAGGAGTTCGAGTGAGAAGAGCGAAACCGACCTTTCAGAAGCGACAGAAAGAGCTGGCGCGCATCGAGAAGAAGAAGGCGAAGCAGGACCGGCTCGAGGCGGCCAGGCGCGAGCGCGCCGAGGAGCGCGAGGCCAACCCCGAGACCTTCGACATCGAGATCCGCGAGGACCTCGAGCTCGCGGACGACGCGGCGATCCGCGCGCTGATGTCGAAGTCCCGGCCGAGCTGACGGTCGTCCCGCGCGGGCGGCCGCACGCTCGGCGCAGCGAGCGAGGGGCGGCCGCCGGCGCGACCGCCCCTCCGCCCTCCTGCGCCGGCCCCGGCGCTACTGGAGGTGGACCCGCCAGCCGCTCTTGAGCTGCTCCCAGGTGGCGGCCTTCTGGAAGGCCTCGTTGCCGACCACGAGCTGGATCGTCATGTCGGGCAGGGTCGCGAGCTGCTCGAGGAGCGCGCTGTTCGCCTTGAGGTCGACCCGGTAGGAGACGTGGTCCTTGGTCCGGATCCGCACGATCTGCAGGCCGTCGCGGATGCCGGGGCCCTTCACCGCCGACGGGTCGCGGAACAGCCACAGCTTGCCCTTCTTCTCGAGGTCCCCCGGCAGCAGCGAGCCGGCATAGACGATGCCGTTCGCGTTGGTCAGCGTGACGCCGAGGTTGACCGCCGCCGGATCGATCGCCTGCGTCGGCGTGAAGCTCACCTGGAGCTGCAGCCGGTCCGGCCCCTTCGGCTTGAACGAGATGCGCGCCGGACACGGGTGGTTGCAGACCGGGGTGATGTTGAGGCAGCCGCACTCCGGGTCGTCGCAGTCGACCTTGCCGTCGCCGTCGTCGTCCTGCTGGTCGGTGCAGATCTCGCTCAGCTGGCAGGTCGGGCTGCAGCCGTCGCCGGCGAGGTTGTTGCCGTCGTCGCACTGCTCGCTCTGCTGGTTGACGGCGCCGTCGCCGCAGTAGCCGAGCTGGCACTGCGCGCTGCAGCCGTCGCCGTCGACCTGGTTGCCGTCGTCGCACTGCTCGCCCGGGCCGACGATGCCGTCGCCGCAGACCGCGTCCTCGCACGCGTTCGTGCAGTTGTCGTCGTTCACCTGGTTGCCGTCGTCGCACTCCTCGCCCGGGCCGACGACGCCGTCGCCGCAGACCGCGTCCTTGCACGCGTTCGTGCAATTGTCGTCGTTCACCTGGTTGCCGTCGTCGCACTCCTCGGGCGCCTGCACGATGCCGTCGCCGCAGGCCGGCGCCGTGCATGCGTTGGTGCAGGCGTCGCCGTCCACCTGGTTGCCGTCGTCGCACTGCTCGCCCGGCTGCGTGAAGCCGTCGCCGCAGCGCGCCTCGTCGCAGGCGTTGGTGCAGGCGTCGAGGTTGCCCTGGTTGCCGTCGTCGCACTCCTCGCCCGGGCCGACGACGCCGTCGCCGCACGCGGCGTCGGTGCACGCATTCGTGCAGGCGTCGCCGTCGACCTGGTTGCCGTCGTCGCACTCCTCCCCGGTCTGGACGATCCCGTCGCCGCAGACGGGTGACGTGCAGGCGTTGCTGCAGCCGTCGTCGTTCATCTGGTTGCCGTCGTCGCACTGCTCGGCGCCGGGATCGACGATCTGGTCGCCGCAGACGTTCGGCGTGCAGTCGTTCTTGCAGGCGTCGTTCGCGTTCTGGTTGCCGTCATCGCACTGCTCGCCCGGCTGCTGGAAGCCGTCGCCGCAACGCTTGCTCTGACAGGCGTTGGTGCACTGGTCGTCGTTGCTCTGGTTGCCGTCGTCGCACTGCTCGCCGGGCTCGGTGACGCCGTTGCCGCACTGCGGTGTCACCCAGGACTTGCTCGCGGTGCCGGTGACCGCGCCGCTCACGGGATCGCCGGCGAGGACGATCCCCTGCTTGCCCGCGGCCTTGAACTTCTGTCCCGTCGGCACGGTGAACGTCGTCGTCGCCTGGATCGTGTCGGTGCCCGCGACGACGTTCCCGTAGGTCGAGCTCAGGACGGGCGACGGGCCGCCGTCGGAGAAGCCCGCCGCGGGACCGGAGACCACCTGCAGCCCGATCGTGAAGCCGGCGAGCGGGTTGCCGTCGCCGTCGCGCAGCGTCGCCGTGACGGCGTGCGTCGTGTCGCCGGGCAGGACGTTGGTCGCCGCGGCCGGCGTGACCTCGAGCACGTGCGGCACCGCCGTCGGGATCTGCGGGCCGGCCGCGTTGGCCGCCGTGACGATCTCCGCCGCGCGCGCGCCGACGCTCGCCGGCGTGTTGCACACCATGTTGTCGGTGTAGCTCCAGATCGCGCATTGCACGGCCGCGGCCTCGTCGTTGGCCGACGGAAGCGGCGTGCCGATCGCGTTCGGCTGCGGGAAGGCGTTGTTCAGGATGAACAGCACCTCGCTCGGGTAATCGACCGGCGCCTGCGGCACGGTGTCGCCTGGCGCGATGCCGTTGTCGATGTCCACGCAGTACGCCTCGACGTTGGGCGGCGTGCCGTCGATCTGGACGTTGAACGTCCCGGCGAAGCCGACGCTGCGCGGATTGCCGTTCTTGACGCCGCTCACGGAGCGGCCGTTCGCCGTGCTGACGAACGTCGCCGTCGCGGCATCGGCGCGCTCCGGCGCCACGATGCCGGCGAGCGCGGCGGCGAGAAGGAGCGCAACCAGGGTCGCGCCGCCCGGGCGCGCCGGGACGTCGCAGGCTCGTCGAGGGGCGGAGTTCGGCATGTCGGTTCTCCAGGTCGTGCAGGATCGGGCGTCGCCGTCGCTCACGCAGCGAAGGCGGTCGACTCTCCCCGAGGTCAGCCGCGTTGATACGGGCGAACCGGCCTTTCTGTCAAACCATTTATTTGTACCTGTCACCTGCCGCTGCGCGGGTCGCGTTGCCCAATGTGAGAGACGCCGCCGCGACGGCTACCCTCTCGGCCGCATGCCGAGCGCCCGTCCCTGCGGAGGAGACCTTCGTGCAACGCTGTGAGGTGTGTGGCGACCCGAGCCCGCGACGGCCGTGCCTGCGTTGTGGCGGCCGCATCGCACGCGACGAGCTGCTGGCTCCCGCACCGGGCGGCGCGCTGGCGGAGCTCGTCAACGGGCTGCGCCTCGCGCTGCGCGGCGCCGTCCTGACGCTGCGCACGCCGCGCCTGCTGGCCCTGGTCGTCCTTCCGCTCCTGATCACCGTCGCGCTGTTCGCCGCGCTGGCCACGCTGATCGTCGAGTACCGCGACCTCATGCGGCCCGAGCTCGCGACCGCGTGGCCGTGGGGGCTCGACCGGCTGCGCGGCTTCGTCGCGGCGGCGGCGCAGTGGCTCGGCGTCCTGGCGGCCATCGGCGTCGCCGCGGTCTCGACCATCCTGCTCTCGCAGGTCGTCAACGCGCCCTTCCTCGAGTGGCTCTCGCAGGCGGTCGAGAGCATCGTCGTCGGGCAGCCCGACGCGACGCCGCTCACGCTCGCGAGGCTCTGGCGCACCGGCGTGCTGCCGATCCTGCAGGCGGCCGGGATGGCGATCGTGCAGGCGGCGTTCGGGCTGCTGTTCCTGCTTCTGTCGCTGCTCGCGGTGACGGCGCCGATCGCGGCCGTGGGGGGCGTCTGGCTGGTCGCGCTGACCCTCGCCGACGTGGCGATCGCGCGCAAGGGCTTCCCGGTTCGCGAGCGCTTCCGCCGCGTGCGCCGCTCGCTGCCGCTCTACCTCGGCCTCGCGCTGCCCTTCTTCCTCGCGCCCTTCCTGCTGCCGCTCGGCGTCGCCGGCGCGACGCTCGCGGAGCTGCGCGAGCGCTGCGCCGAGCGCCCCCGGCGCGACGCAGCCTAGAGGAGCCTGTCCGAGTAAGGCCGCGGGGCTGCGAAGCGCGATGCATCCGCGATCGCTGCGTCGCCGAACCCTCGACGGATCGCCCCGGATACGCCGTCGGGTTCGGCTCCTTGCGCTCGCGGCGCCT
>JBFMAS010000428.1:0-11273 GCA_040755575.1 Thermodesulfobacteriota bacterium | reverse complement strand
GGGCGTGCTCGCACCGCCGGCGCTCTCGGGCGAGCGCCCCTGGCCCGCGGCGACCCAGCGGCGCACCAGCCTCAGGTGCTCGCGCTCGTGCGCGAGCGCCTCCTCGAAGCGGTGCGCCGTCTCCGCCTCGCCCGCGTTGCGCAGCAGCTCGATCAGGGCCGTCCAGCAGTCGTTGTCGGCCAGCTCGACGGTCTGCGTGACCTCGAGCGAGGACAGCAGGTCGATGCGCGGATCGGACAGCGCCTGGCACATCCCGAGCGTGGCCGTCGCCTGCACGTTGGCGGACGGCGTCACCGCCGTCGGATCCCCGCCGAGGCGCTGCACGGCGTCTGCGAGCATCGTGAAGTGCTGGTGCTCCTGATCGCGGACCTGCTCGATCTCCGCGCGCGTGGGGCCGCCGGTGAAGCCGCCGAAGGCGTCGTGCTTGCTGAGCAGCGCCTCGTACAGGCGCACCCCCGAGCGCTCGTAGGCGAGGCGCTCGCCGAGCTTGTCGAGCAGCACGTTCGGATTGCCCGCGCCCCGCAGCGCCTTCAGCGCCTTCGTCGCGACGTCCTTCGCGCCGGCCGGCGGCGGCATGGTGGCCGCGGGCTCGCCCTCGCGGGCGTAGGCGATGCGCGTCTCGGCGATCGCGCGCGCGTCGCCCGGCGCGCTCGGCGGGAACTCCTCGGTCGCGGCGACCATCTCGCGGCCGAGCTCCGGGGAGAGCTTCGCGCCGCTGCGGTTGCGGCCGATCATCTGTCGGACCTTCATGGCCTTGCCTCCAAAAGGCGGCCGCGGGCGCGAGCGCGCGAGCCGCCGTCGAGCTGCAGGGACGAGAGCTCGGTGCCGGGCTTCCACGCCCAGCCCGCCGCGACGCGCTCGGACGGCGAGCCCTCGGAGTTCATCTGCTCGCGGTAGCGGGCCGACGGGCCGTCCGCGGGCTCTTCGCTCGCATCGACGAACTCCGTGCCGACCGCGCGCAGGTCGACCTCGTTGCGCAGCGTCTCGCGGACGAACTCGCGGTGGCTCTCGTAGCGGATGGGCTCGGGCAGCGTCCGCGGCAGGATCTCGGCCGCGTCGCGCCGCTCGGTCTTCTCGAACAGCTCGGCGACGAAGCGCAGGTGGCCGAGCTCGTAGTCGAGCGGCAGCGCGCGCGTGATCGAGCAGTGCGGCGCGGCGGCGATCGCGACCTCGAGCGCGGCGCTGGCCTGGGCGCACGGCTACGCCGACGGACATCACCTTCCGGCGCGCGTCGTGCTCGACGCCATCGCCGAGATCACGCGGGTGGTGGGCGTGCCGGTCAGCGCCGACGTCGAGGGCGGCTACGCGGACGACCCGGCGCGGGTCGCCGAGCTGGTCGCCGAGGTCGCTTCGGCGGGCGCGGCCGGCGTCAACCTCGAGGACGGCACCGGCCCCGTCGAGCTGCTGTGCGCGAAGCTCGACGCCGTGAAGCAGCGCGCCGCGCGCGCCGGCCTCGACGTGTTCGTCAACGCGCGGATCGACGTCTACCTGCGCGGCCTGGTCGCGGGCGAGCGCGCGCTGCCGGAGACGCTCGAGCGGATCGCGCGTGTGCGGGCTGCCGGCTGCGACGGGGTCTTCGTTCCCCGGCTCCCGGTCGACGCCGTCCCCGCCGTCGTCGAGGCGTGCGGTCCGTTGCCGCTGAACCTGCTCGCCGTCCCCGAGCTGCCGGCGGCGGCGGCGCTGCGCGAGCGGGGCGTCCGCCGGCTGAGCGCCGGCAGCGCGCTCGGTGCCGCGGCGCTCGGCAACCTGCGCGACCTGGCGCGCGGGTTCCTCGCGGACGGCGCGTCCGACCCGCTGTGGCAGCGCGTCGTCGACTACGGCGAGATGAACCGCCTGCTCGCCGCTCGCTGAGTTGGAACTGCGCCGCGGGTCGTGGAATCGTGGCCCCGATGCCGCGCACGACTCCGCCCCGCACCTGCCACCCCCGCCGCACGCCGGATCTTCGCCGCGTCTCGGCCGCCGTCGCGCTGCTCGCGCTCGGCGCGGCGGCGGCCTGTCAGCGGGGGCCCGCCGAGACCCCGTGGTTTCCGCTCGCGGGCGGGCGGACGTGGACCTACCTCGTCAGCACGGAGCCCGGGGAGGGCGAGGAGCCGGCCGTCCTCCAGGTCGAGACCATGGGGCCCGAGACCGTCGGCGAGCAGCGCGTGGTCCGGCAGAGGATCGAGCTCGGCGGCGAGACGTACTTCCGCTTCATGGCGGCCGACGGCCGCGGCGTGTACCGCTACGCGACGCAGTCCGCCGGCGAGCAGTCGCCGAGCCTCGACCCGACGCGCGACGACCTGCTCGTCCTGCCGCCCGAGCAGGGTCGCTCGTGGCGCGGCGAGGCGTCGTTCTCGTTCGTCGACGGTCCCGAGAAGGTGCCGATCGAGTCGGTGGTCGAGAGCACGAGCGAGACGGTCGACGTCCCGGCCGGCCGCTTCCCCGGCTGCGTCAAGGTGCGGGTGAGCGGTCAGGCCCGCGGTGACCGCGACCGCTCCTTCACGCTGTCCGAGCAGGTCTGGTACGCGACCGGCGTCGGCATGGTGAAGTCGGTCGTCGAGGAGCGGGAGGCCGGCCCCACGCCGCGCACCGCACGCGTCACGACGGAGCTCGCCGCGTACGCGCAATGAGTCCCGGGACGGCGCGCTCCGGTTCGTGCGCGACGCGCCTGCCTGGTACGCTGCGCAGCGGCGCCATCGCGCGAGGAGGCGAATCATGGAGATCAAGGACCTCGACCACGACGAGCAGCTCGCGCTGGTGGCGCTCGTCGAGTTCATCGGCGAATCGAATCGCGAGATCACCGACGAGGAGCTCGAGCGCATCTCGCGCGTCGCCGCGGCGCTCGGCCCGGCGACGTACCGCCGGCTGGCGGAAGAGGTCGACGGGCGGTTCGAGGACGAGAAGGCGCTGCGCCGCTTCCTCTCCGGGGTCGGCCGCTCGGAGGCGCGCGAGCTCGTCTACGCGACGGCGCTCGAGGTCGCGATGGGCGACACGATCCAGAAGAGCGAGTCGGACCTGCTCGACTGGCTCGCGAAGGCCTGGCACGTCGACGTCCGCATCGAGGGCTCGTCGGGGAGCTGACGCCTCCTTGTAAGGCGTACCGGGCGCCTCGTGCGTGGCCCCCGATCGGACGCGCCGGCGCCGGCCGTGCGCGGCTGCCCGCGCGCGGCGGACGTGGCACGAACCGTGCGGCGAACCCCGCGCGGAGGGTTCGTCATGCGAGACGTCCGGTCCGAGAGAGACGAAGGTGAGCGCGGCGCGATCGGCTGGGTGCTGCTCTGGTTGACGGCATCCCGATCCCGATCCTGATCGCCCTGTTCCTGATCCGCGGCTGCACCTGAACCGACGCAGCACCTCCTCGGGCAGCCGTCGAAACGGCGACGCCGGCATGCTAGGGGCGGCTGCGAGCCTTGGACCCTGACCCAAAACGCGGGACCGCCGCCTGCGGCGCCGCCCGTCTTGCGTCGCGAAGGCGAGGTCCCTGTTGACCTGGCTCGTCGCCGCGGTCGCCGTCCTGGTCGCGTTCGGGACGGCGCTGGCCCTCGCCGAGGCGGCGCTGACCCGGGTGAGCCGCGTCCGGGCGATCTCGCTGCACCAGGAGGGACGCCCCAACGGCGCGCTGCTCGAGAAGATCGCGAGCGACCCGCCGCGCTATCTGAACGCCGTCTACCTCGCGGTGATGCTGGTGCAGAACGGCTCCGCGATCCTGGTCGCGATCATCGCCGAGAGCTCGTTCGGCGCGGTCGGCATCACCGTCGTCTCGGTCGCGTTCACGCTCGGCTACTTCGTCGTCGTCGAGGCGATGGGCAAGACCTTTGCGGTGCTGCACAGCGACCGCGTGGCCCTGCTGCTCGCGCCGCTCGTGTGGCTCCTCGCCTACCTCCTCGCCCTGCCGACGCGCGCCCTGATCTGGATCGCCAACGTGCTGCTGCCGGGCAAGGGCCTCGAGAAGGGGCCGTTCGTCACGCCGAACGAGATCCGCACCATGGCCGAGGTCGGGCACGAGGAGGGCGCGATCGACGAGGCGGAGAAGGACATGATCCACTCCGTCTTCCACTTCCGCACGAGCGTCGCGCGCCAGGTCATGGTGCCGCGCCCGGACATCGTCGGCATCGACCTCGCGAGCTCGCTCGCCGACGCCCAGGAGGCATTCGTCCGGCACGGCTTCTCGCGGCTGCCCGCCTACCGCGGCGACCTCGACGACACGCAGGGCATCATCCACGCGAAGGACCTGCTCACGGTGCGCCAGCAGGGGAGGCGCAACGTGTCGCTGCAGGACATCATGCGGCCGGTGCACTTCGTCCCCGAGTCGAAGCGGCTCGTCGACCTGCTGAAGGAGATGCGCGAGCAGCAGTTCCACATGGGGCTCGTGGTGGACGAGTTCGGCTCGGTCGCCGGGCTGGTGACGCTCGAGGACCTGCTCGAGGAGCTGGTCGGCGAGATCGCCGACGAGCACGACGTCGACGAGCGCGACGTCGAGACCCTCGGCGACGGCCGCTACCGGGTCGACGCGGCGGTGGCGATCTCCGACCTGAGCGACGTCCTCGGCGTCGAGCTGCCCCGCGAGCGCTGGAACACCGTCGGCGGCCTGATGTTCGGGCTGCTCGGCTCGATCCCGGTCGCGGGCGAGAGCGTCGTGTTCGAGAACCTCCGCTTCACCGCCGAGCGCGTGCACGGGCGGCGCATCGTCAGCGTGCTGATCAGCACCGAGCGGCCCGCGGTGGCACGCTCGGCGTCTTGACGGTGCGCTCGCGAGAGCCGTCCGCTATCGGTCGAGGCGCGCATGAATCGAGACCGCATGATCGCGGCGCTGGCGGACGGTCCGTGGGACGTCCTGGTGATCGGCGGCGGTGCGACCGGGCTCGGCGTCGCGGTGGACGCGCAGACGCGCGGCTACCGGACGCTGCTCGTCGAGCAGTACGACTTCGCGAAGGGCACGTCGAGCCGCTCGACGAAGCTCGTCCACGGCGGCGTGCGCTACCTGCAGCAGGGCAACGTCGCGCTCGTGCTGGAGGCGCTGCGCGAGCGCGGGCTGATGTGCCGCAACGCCTCGCACCTCGTGCACGACCTCGCCTTCATCGTGCCGCGCTACCGCTGGTGGGAGGGGCCGTTCTACGGCATCGGGCTCAAGCTCTACGACCGGCTCGCCGGCAAGCTCAACATCTCGCGCTCGCGGCTGCTCGATCGGGAGACGACGATCGAGCGGATCCCGAACGTCGAGACCGACAACCTGCTCGGCGGCGTCATGTACCACGACGCCCAGTTCGACGACGCCCGGATGGCGATCGCGCTCGCGCAGACCGCCGTCGATCACGGCGCGCTGCTGGTCAATTACATGCGCGTCGATCGCCTGCTGAAGGAGGACGGCACGGTGGCCGGCGTCGTCGCGACGGACCGCGAGACGGGGACGAGCCACGAGCTGCGCGCGCGGGTGGTGATCAACGCCACGGGCATCTTCGCCGACCAGGTGCGCCGCATGGACGCGCCCGACAGCGAGGCGATGATCCAGCCGAGCCAGGGCGTCCATCTGGTCCTCGACCGCGCCTTCCAGCCGAGCGACACGGCCATCATGGTGCCGCAGACCGACGACGGCCGCGTGCTGTTCGTCATCCCGTGGCACCAGCGCGTGCTGGTCGGCACGACCGACACCGCGATGGAGCGCGCCGACATCGAGCCGCGCGCGCTGCCGGAGGAGGTCGACTTCATCCTGCGCAACGCCGGCCGCTACCTCGACCGCCAGCCGACGCGCGACGACGTGCTGAGCGTCTTCGCCGGGCAGCGTCCGCTGGTGCAGCCGGTCACGGGCGCCGCGGGCCGCGGGCGCACCAAGTCGATGTCGCGCGAGCACTCGGTGGTGGTCTCGGACTCGGGCCTCGTGACGATCGTCGGCGGCAAGTGGACGACGTACCGCAAGATGGCGCAGGACACGGTCGACGACGCGGCCGAGGTCGGCGGCCTCCCGGAGCGGCCGTGCGTCACCGAGAGCCTCCGCCTGCACGGCTGGATGGGACGAAACGACCCGCGCATGCCGCACGCGGGCCACATGCGGATGTACGGCGCCGACGCCGAGGTCCTGCAGGCCTTCCTCGACGACGACGCCGCACGCCGCCTCGCGCTGCACCCCCGCCTGCCGTACGTCGCGGGGCAGGTGGCCTGGGCCGCGCGCCACGAGATGGCGCGCACGGTCGAGGACGTGCTGGCGCGCCGCACGCGCAGCCTTCTGCTCGACGCGCGCGCGGCGATCGAGGCCGCGCCCGCCGTGGCGCGCATCCTCGCCGCCGAGCTCGGGCGCGACGTCGCCTGGACGGAGCGTCAGGCGGCGGACTTCGGGACGCTGGCGCGCGGCTACCTGCTGTGACGCGTCGCTGCGCGACCGGATCGTGAGCCGTTAGGCCAAGGTACGCTCGAGGCGCTCCGCGCGGTGAAACGTGGCCGGCCGCGTGCTCGCGCGCCGCGGCGGCCTCGCATACACTGCGACCCCGTGCGGCTCCTCCGTCTCGTCTGCGTGCTGCTCGTCGCCGGAGCGCTCGCGCTCGGCATCCGGGCCGAGCGAGCGTCGACCGGCCGCCCGCGGCCGAACGTCCTGCTGGTGTCCATCGACTCGCTTCGCGCGGACCACCTGGGAAGCTACGGCTACGAGCGTCCGACGAGCCCCACGATCGACCGCCTCGCGAGCGAGGGCGCGCTGTTCGAGAAGGCGATCGCGCCCGCGCCCTGGACCGTGCCCTCGCACATGACGATGCTGACCGCGCTGCCGCCCGAGGTGCACGGCGTCACGTCGCACCGCAAGGCGCTCTCGCCGGCGGCGGTCACGCTCGCCGAGGTGCTGCGACGCGCGGGCTACGCGACCGCCGCGTTCGTCTCGGGGCCGACGGTGATGGCGCACTACGGCTTCGCGCAGGGCTTCACCGTGTTCGACGAATCGACGGCCGAGCGCGACAGCTACCGGTCGCAGACCGGCATCACGTCGCCCGCGCTGGTCGAGCTGGTCGGCGACTACCTCGAGGAGTGGGATCGCGAGGGGCGGCGCGCGCCGTTCTTCGTCTTCCTGCACATGTGGGACGTGCACTACGACTACGCGCCGCCGGCGCCGTTCGATCGCATGTTCGATCCCGACTATGCGGGCGGGATGTCCTTCACGGACTTCGAGCGCAACCAGGGCATCCAGCCCAACATGGATCCACGCGACCTGCAGCACCTCGTCGCGCTCTACGACGGCGAGATCCGCTGGACCGACGAGAACCTCGGCCGGGTGATCGACCGCCTGCGCGAGCTCGGCGTGCTCGACGACACGATCGTCGTCGTGACGAGCGATCACGGCGACGAGTTCTTCGAGCACGGCCTGAAGGGCCACTCGAAGACGCTCTACGACGAGGTGCTGCACGTGCCGCTCGTCGTCCGCTACCCGCGCCGCATCCCGTTCGGACGGCGCGTCCCCGAGCAGGTGCGCCTGATGGACGTGGCGCCGACGATCGTCGGCCTCGCGGGCGTCGAGCCGCCGGAGCGCTTCGGCGTCGACCGGGAGGAGATGCCGGCGCCGTACGGCTGGGTCGACCTGACGCCGTGGATCGCGCGCCGCACCCCGCGCGCGTTCGCGCAGGAGCTGCCCGCGTTCAGCATGGCGACGGCCTTGTTCGGGCCGCAGTGGTCCATGCGCACGAACGCCGGCAAGCTGATCCGCTTCGCCTCCGGGCGGGGCGCGGAGCTCTACGACCTCGCGCACGACCCGCGCGAGCGTGACAACCTGTACGGCAGCGGCAACGAGGGGCCGCTCCTGCAGGTGCTCGCTCCGGGCTTCGAGGACTGGCAGGGGATCTGGAAGGTGCTGCCGGCGCGGGCCGTCGAGCGGACGCCGTCTCGCACGCACGAGGCGCGTCTGCGCGCGCTCGGCTACGTCGAGTAGGCACGGCGAGCCGATGCAGTACGCGCGCCTGTTCACGCCGCTGCGCATCGGGCCGCACGAGGCGCGCAACCGGATCGTCTTCGGCGCCCACTTCACGATGTTCTCCGAGCCCGCGCCGGTGTTCGGCGAGCCCGGCCTCTATGGCGACCGCCTGGGCCGCTACCTCGCCGAGCGTGCGCGCGGCGGCGCGGGCGTGATCATCGCCGGTCAGGCGCAGGTGCATCCCACGACGGCGTACCAGATGCTCAACAACGCGGCGGCCTGGGACCCGGCGTCGATCCCGCAGTTCCGTCGCTTGACGTCGCGGATTCGCACGCACGGTGCGCTCGCCTTCCTGCAGCTCGCGCACAACGGCGGCGTGAACCAGGGGCCGTGGTCGAAGCTTCCGGCCTGGGCGCCGTCCGCAGTCGCGAACTCGCTGGAGGCACCGAAGGTCCTCGAGCTGCACGAGATCCGCGAGCTCGTCGAGCATTTCGCGCGCTCCGCGGCGAACGCGGCCGCCGGGGGCTTCGACGGCATCGAGGTACATGGAGCGCACGGCTACCTGCTGCACGAGTTCCTGTCGCCGCGCAGCAACCGGCGCACCGACGAGTACGGCGGCAGCCTCGAGAACCGGATGCGCTTCACCGTCGAGGTGCTGCAGGCGGTGCGCGCGGCGGTCGGCCCGGACGTGGCGGTGGGCTTGCGTCTCGTCGGCGACGAGGAGTCGAAGGAGCCCGGCGCGCTCGGCCCCGACGACGCGGCCGAGGTCGGCGCGCGGCTCGAGGCCGCCGGGCTGGTCGACTTCCTGAACGTCAGCGTCGGCATCTCGGGGATCGGCATGGTGCGTCCGCTGTACGTGCCCCACCTGTGCGGCGTGTACGCCGCGGCTCGCGTCAAGCAGCGCGCACGCGCCGTCCCGGTGCTCGCCGTGCACCGGATCCTGACGCCCGACGAGGCGGAGGGGATCCTCGAGCGGGGCGAGGCCGACGCCGTGACGCTGGTGCGCGCGCTGATCGCCGACCCCGACTGGCCCAGCAAGGCTCGCGAGGGCGCGGCCGGCACGATCCGACGCTGCACCGGCGTCAACCAGGGGTGCTACGGCAACCTGACGCAGGGCCTGCCGGTCACGTGCGTCACCAACCCGGCGGTCGGCCGTGAGAGCGACCTCGGCCACGGCACGCTGGTCGCGGCCGGGAAGCGCAAGCGTGTCGTCGTGATCGGCGGCGGCCCGGCCGGCCTCGAGGCGGCCTGGGTCGCGGCGGCGCGGGGCCACGAGGTGATCCTGCTCGAGCGCGCCGATCGCCTCGGCGGCAAGATCCTCCTCGCGGCCTCCCTGCCGGGCCGGTCGGAGGTCGCCGACCTCGCGACCTGGCGCATCGGGGAGTGCGAGCGCCGCGGCGTCGACGTGCGCCTCGGCCACGAGGCGACCGTCGACTCGGTGCTCGCGCTCGAGCCCGCGGCGGTGATCGTCGCGACCGGCGGCCGCGCCGCGCGCGACGTGCCGTCGAAGGCGCACCCGCTGCCGGTGCCGGGCTGCGAGCAGGCCAACGTGCTGGACCACGAGGAGGCGCTGCGGCGCGCGGCCGAGCTCGGTCCCCGGGTCGTCATCCTCGACGCCGTCGGCTTCATCGAGGCGATCGGCCTCGGCGAGCTGCTCGCGCGGCGCGGCTGCGAGGCGACGGTGGTGACGCCGCTTGCCGCCCCTCTCGCGCTCGACCGCGAGACCGCCGCCTACGCGCTGGGCCGCGCCGTGCAGGCGGGCGTGCAGTGGCGCCCGAACACGGCGCTCGCGGCCGTGCGCCAGTGCGAGGTCACGGTGGTCGACGTGTTCGCCAGGACGCCGCAGACGCTGCGTGACGTCGACCACGTCGTCATCCGGACGCACGGTCTACCGTGCGACGCGCTGTACTTCGCGCTTCGGGGCCGCGTGCCGGAGCTGGTGCGCATCGGCGACGCGGTCGCGGTGCGTCCGGCCGACCGGGCGATCTACGACGGCCACCTCGCCGGCCGCCGAGTCTAGGAGCCTGTCCGAGCAAGGCCGCGGGGCTGCGAAGCGCGATGCATCCGCGATCGCTGCGTCGCCGAACCCTCGACGGATCGCCCCGGATACGCCTTCGGGTTCGGCTCCTTGCGCTCGCGGCGCCTCGCGCTTCTCGCTCCCACGCCCTTGCAGACTCCTAGCGATCGCCTCTCGCAGCACGGCACTCTTAGGACGAAGTCTTAGGGGACGCCTGCCGATCGTGCGATCGCGTGGCGCGGGAGCGCCGTCCGCACCGCCGCGACCGGCGCGATCGCTGCGCGGAAGTGACTCGTTTGCAAGGGGCAGACGCGGTGAGCCGTGTCGTGGTGACGGTACATCCGTTGTGGTTTGACGCTCCCGTACCACGATCGCATGTCACTTTCACTTTTGCGCTTGTCTCGGCTTCGGAGCCTTGCTAGCGCGTAGCCCTACAGCTTGCGGCGTCCGGTCGTCTGCCTGCGATTCGAAGCTGGAAAGGCAGGGAAGCCATGGGGCTCAACCGGGGGAGTGTCGTCGCCCGCTTGCGGAGCCGTCCGTCGCTGTGGCGACGCATCGTGCTCGCAGCGTCGTTGGCCGTCGCCGTACCGATCGGCGCGATCACGGCGGGGGCGTTGCCGACCGATCTGTCGACCTACGTGCTGTTCGCCGAGCAGAGCGTGTTCGTGGGCCAGAACAGCGTCGTGATCGGCAACGTCGGCGTCAATCAACCAAACGGAACGGGGGCGACGATCGGCCGCGCCACGGTGCTGGCGGGGGACTCGGACCTGGCGGCAGCCATCGTGCGCCTGAATGCGCTGTCGAGCATCGACGACCTGTTCGCGAACGTGATCCAGGCGAGCACCACCGCCACGGTGCGCGGCGCAACGATGCCGTTCGGCAACGCGCCGATCCTCGTCTTGCCGCCGCTGCCGAGCTTCAACCCGGGGAGCATGAACGTGGTCGTTCCCGCGGGGCAGACGACGGTCCTTCCAGCCGGTGCGTACGGACGCGTCCTGGTGGGGGAGGGCGCGACGCTCGAGCTCACGGGCGGCACGTACGACTTCCGCGACGTGCTGATCGAGAACGACGGCGCGCTGCACGCCCTGGCGGCAGCGGAGATCAAGATCGCCGGCAACCTGCGCGGCTACAACCGGGTGTCGGTCGGGGCCGACCCGAACGGCGCGCTGCCGCCGACGGACGTCGAGCTCTTCATCCGTGGCACGGGAGCTCGCTTCGGCCTCGCCGCCACCCTGAGCGGCATCTTCTTCGGCAGCAATGCGACGTTCGCGGCGCGCAACGCGCTCGCCCTCCAGGGCCAGATCGTCGCGCGCCGGATCGAGGTGCACCCGGGCGCCGTGATCGGCTCGCCGACCCCGACGCCGACGCCGACGGCGACGGTCGCACCGCCCA
>JBFMAS010000427.1:0-11478 GCA_040755575.1 Thermodesulfobacteriota bacterium | reverse complement strand
ACGATGAACTTCCCCCGCTCGTCCATCGGGCAGATCTCCTTCCAGGGCATGGCGAGGTCCTCCTCGCCGCGACCTGTTACCCATCCGCCCGGTCTGTCCTGTTACCTATCTGCCCGGTCTGTACAGCCGAAGCTTCCTCCCCCGGCTCGCTGCGCTCGGCCCGCGCTGCGCGCGGGAGATCCGCTGCAGCGCGCTTCTGCCTGCGCAGGGGGACTCTGTCCCCCTCCTTCAGCCGGCAGAGCCGGCTGAAGCTTCCTCCCCCGGCTCGCTGCGCTCGGCCCGCGCTGCGCGCGCGGAAGCGGCCGCGCGACGTCCTACGCGGCCGAGTCGGCTTCGGCTGCCTCGTAGCCGAGGCTCGCGAGGAAGGCCTCCTTCTCGCCGCCGGGCATGACGTAGATGCCGTCCCAGCCGCAGACCTCCTCGCACAGCTTGCAGCCGACGCAGGTCTTCTCGTCGACCTCGACCTTGCCGAGGTAGGTGGCGAGGTTGCCCTCGGCCGGCGTGATGCAGTCGAACGGGCAGACGTCGATGCACACCCCGCAGCCGTTGCAGTTGTCGGGGTGCGGGATCGCGATGGGACGCTCGGCGCGCTTCAGCACGCTCGTCATGTTGCCCCACGTGTCGAGGATCGCCTCGTCGGGGCAGATCACGCCGCACGCGCCGCAGTCGATGCACATCGACGACTCGATGAAGTAGGCCTTCTTCGGATCGCCGCTGATGGCGCGCGTCGGGCAGCGCTTCTCGCAGGCGCTACAACCGGTGCAGTTCTCGGCGATGATGGTGAACGGCATGGCGGGTCACTTCTGCATGTCGCTCAGGATCTCGTCCTCGCGACCCTGGGCGATCAGCTCGTCGTTCCGGCGTGCTTCGCGGAAGCCGAGGTAGGTGAACCAGAACACCAGGAAGAACATCCCGACGATCGGGAGGTTGTCCGGCCGGAAGAGCATCTCGAGGAACTCGCTCCAGGCGGACACATTGGGATCCGGACCCGTCATGGTGCCGAGCTACCAATGCCTCCCGGGGGAGTCAAACTCCGTCCGGACCGAGACGCTGCTCGAGGAGACCGTCGAGCACCTCGTCGCCGAGCGTCTCCTTCATCTCGCCCAGCGTCGCGATCCAGCGCGAGATGAGACGCAGGCGATCGAGCAGCGTCGCGATCTGCAGCAGCGCGGTGTCGATCTCCTGGGCCGCGATCGTGTCGACCGCCGCGCGGACCTGCTGGTGGAGGGCGACCAGCTCGTCGACGCCGCGGATGCCGCGGTTCGCGAGCCGCCTGTCGATCTCGCCGTAGAGGCGAACGAGCTGATCCGCCTCGCGCCGGAAGGCTTCGTCGTCCTGCATGCGCTCCGTGTCCTGGTCGGTGAGGTTTTGGCCGACTGCCCCGGAGTCCATACCCCGCGCGCCGAGCACGCGGAAGGATCTTTTCGCGCGGCGATGCGGGCGGACGCTCGCCGCCGCAGACGGCGTCAGAACAGCGTGTAGACGAAAGGCGAGGAGGCGTTCGAGCGGCCGAAGTACAGGAGCAGCCCGGTGATCAGCAGCACGCTCACCGCAGGCATCAGCCACCAGATCTTGTGGCGCCAGAGGAACGCAAGCAGTCCGGTGTTCTCTTCTCGAGCCATGATGGTCCTTCCTGGCTGCTCGATAGCCTGCGATCAGTGCTGCGTCGAGTTGGGCGGCGTGCTGATCTGGAAGATCGGCGCATCGGCCTTCGAGCCGCGCATGCGGAACTCCTCGCGACGCAGGCCGTACGACTTCATCTTCCGGTGCAGGGTGGCGGCGTCGACCAGGGCGTGCTTCGCGCTCGAGTTGATGCCGCCGCGATACTTGCGCAGCACGTGCCCGAGGTAGTCCTTCTCCGCACGGCGGAGGAACTCCTTCAGCGGAACCTCGTAGTCGAAGCCGCGGCGCGACGGCCCGTCGGTCCCCTTCTTGGCGTCGCCGCCCGGCAGGTCGACCTCGCGGATCATCGGCCCCGAGGTGCGCAGGATCGAACGCTCGAGCACGTTGCCGAGCTCGCGCACGTTGCCGGCCCAGCCGTAGCCCATGAGCTGCTGCAGCGCGCGGTTCGAGACGCGGTTGATGCCCTTCTCCTGCGCGAGCGGCGAGTTGCGCAGGAACTCGGCCACCAGCAGCGGCACGTCCTCGATGCGGTCGCGCAGCGGCGGGATGCGGATCGGCACGACGTTCACGCGGTAGTAGAAGTCCTCGCGCATCTGCCCGCTCGCGACGAGGGCCTCGAGGTCGACGTTGGTCGCGGCGATGACGCGCATGTTGACCTTGATGCGCCGGTTGCCGCCCAGCCGCTCGATCTCGCGCTCCTCGAGGACGCGCAGCAGCTTGAGCTGCATGTTGAGCGAGATCGACTCGATCTCGTCGAGGAACAGCGTGCCGCCCGAGGACAGCTCGATCTTGCCCACGCGGTCGTGCACCGCGCCGGTGAACGCGCCGCGCTCGTAACCGAAGAGCTCGCTCTCGAGCAGCGTGTCGGGGAAGGCCGCGCAGTTGATCGGCACGAACTTGCCAGCCTTGCGCTTGCCCTGGAAGTGGATCGCGCGCGCGCAGAGCTCCTTGCCCGTGCCGGACTCGCCGGTGAGCAGCACGGTCGCGTCGTTCTGCGCGAGCGCCTCGAGCTGCGAGAAGATCTCGTGCATGCGCGGGTTGCGCGACACCATGTTGGCGAACGAGTAGCGGTCGGCGAGCTGGCCGCGCAGGTACTGGATCTCGTCGAGCAGGCGGCGCTTCTCGAGCACCTTCTCGGTCGCGAGCAGGATCTCCTCGTTCTGGAACGGCTTGGTGATGTAGTCCGACGCGCCGAGCTTGATCGCCTCGACCGCGCCTTTGATGCTCGCGTAGCCGGTGATCATGATCACGTCGATGTCCGGCCAGCGCTCGCGGATCTCCTTGGTCAGGTTGAGGCCGTCCGTGCCCGGAATCTTGAGATCGACGAGGACCAGCGAGTAGTCGTGCTGCCCGAGGCGCGCCAGCGCGGTGTTCGCGTCCGTCGCGCTGTCCACGACGTAGTGCTGCGCCCGGTAGAGGTCTTCGAGCTGGCGACAGATGAACGGGTCGTCGTCGATGATGAGGATCCGTGTCTCCATATCCCGTGAAATCCTAGCTGGACAGCGGAAGGGTCAGGACGCAGCCCGACGCTCCCGGACGCGATTCGTTGGTGACGAGCTCCCCGCCGTGCAGCTCGATCATCCGCCCGGCCACGGCCCACTCGACGACGCGATGCGCGGGCCGGCGGGACTCGTCGACGACGGCTCCCTCGGCTTCGATGGCGATCTCGAGGACGCCGCGCCCGCCGGCGGCCCGGCGCTCGATGCCGGCGTGAAGCGTCGTGCCGGGTCCGGCCGCGTCCGCGAGCTGGCGCGCGACGATGCGCAGGCCCGACGAGAGCCGGGTCGGATCGATCATCACGGCGGCGTCCGCAGCGCCGGGCGCGCAGCGCACGTCGACGCTCGCCTCCGGGTGCTCGCCACGCAGCAGCGCCTCGAGCGCGCGGGCGACGTCTCCGGCGGACATCGGAACCGCGTTGAGGCGTGCGGGCTGGAAGTACTCGAGCGCGAGGTTGAGGAAGCCCTGCAGGCGCTGCACGGTCTCGCCGAGCTTCTGCGCAGCCGAGCCCTCCGGGTCGCCCGGGTCGGCACCGGAGGCCACCGACTCGGTGTAGTAGTACAGCTTGTGGAAGTAGTTGCCGAGCTCGTGTGACAGGTCGTGCACGACGGCCTCGTCGATCCGCACGAGCTCACCGCGGACCCCGGCGCGGCTCGGTCCCTCTCCCGGCCCCGGCTCGTCGCCATGCCCGTGCGGCACTCGTGCGTTCGCTGCCCGCATCCGCTCCTCTCGCTCTGCTCGTACGTCGGCCGAGGTCGCACCCGGCCTGAACTAACTTCGGCGGATCGCCGTGCTGTCATTAACGGCGGAAGCGGGTCCCGCCGTGCCGCGATGGCTGTGCTCCAGAAGGTGGCCGGCGTCCCGAGCGCGGCCGGTGAGGTGGCGACGAGGTAGATGCGGTAGGGGAGCGTTTCGCTTGGTGCGGCTCACAGCGAAGGGAAACGACGATCCTTCATCCGGTTGGGCTCTACTGCACTGCTGACGTGACGACTCCTTACGCACGCGAGCCGCGCCGCGAACGACGCCAACGCGTCCGGACGACACCCGGCTCGCTGCTCGACACCGCCGCCCGAGGCGGATCGCTGGAAGGCGACGACTACTCGAGGAGGCCCACAAGCCAGAACAGGATGTGAGTCCCCACGATCGCGGTCGCGATCCCGATGACGACCATGGCGGACGGCCGATCGCTGCTTGCCGCCTTCCGCCGACGCGGCGGAGGGTGGAACTCGATCCGTACGGCCATAGGCGCATGGTTAAGGCCATCGGGTCGGACCTGTCAACTTCTTTTCACCAGAAGCTGGCAAAATCGCCAGTAACGCCGCGTGTCACGCACGATCGTCGAAGGGGCGCACTTTACGCCCCGCCCCCTGGCACCTACACTCCGCGGGCACCCGAGCCACGGAAAGGACGTATCGATGCCGGAGAATGTGACCGCGCGGAGGCTGCGCAGCTCGGTCGTGACCGAGGGCGACAGCCGCTCGCCGAACCGCGCCATGCTGCGGGCGGTCGGCTTCACCGACCGGGACTTCGGCAAGCCCATCGTCGGCATCTCGAACAGCCACAGCACGATCACGCCCTGCAACGCGGGCATCCAGCCCCTCGCCGACCGCGCCGCCCGCGGGCTGCGCGAGGCCGGCGCGATGCCGCAGGTGTTCGGCACCATCACCATCAGCGACGGCATCTCGATGGGCACCGAGGGCATGAAGTGCTCGCTGGTGAGCCGCGAGGTGATCGCCGATTCGATCGAGACCGTGTGCCGCGGCCAGAGCCTGGACGGGCTGATCGCGATCGGCGGCTGCGACAAGAACATGCCCGGCGCCATGATCGGCATCGCGCGCCTCGACATCCCGGCGATCTTCGTCTACGGCGGCACGATCAAGGCCGGCCGCTGGGGCAGCGAGGACCTGACGGTCGTGAGCGTCTTCGAGGCGGTCGGGGCCTGCGCCGCGGGCCGCATGTCGCGGGCCGATTTCGACGGCATCGAGCGCAACGCTTGCCCGGGCGTCGGGTCGTGCGGCGGCATGTACACGGCGAACACCATGTCGTCGGCGATCGAGGCCATGGGGATGAGCCTGCCGATGACGTCGACGATGGCGGCCGAGGACGCCGAGAAGGCCGACTCCACCGAGGCGGCGGGTCGCCAGCTCGTGAAGCTCATCGAGCTCGGCCTCACGCCGCGCAGGATCATGACGCGCGCCGCGTTCGAGAACGCGATCGCCGTCGTCATGGCGCTCGGCGGCTCGACCAATGCGGTGCTTCACCTGCTCGCGATCGCCCACGCGGCGAACGTCGAGCTCGCCCTCGACGACTTCGAGCGCATCCGCCGCCGCGTTCCCGTGGTCGCGGACCTGAAGCCGAGCGGCCGCTACGTCGCGACCGACCTGCGCCGCGTCGGCGGCGTGCCGCTGGTGATGAGGATGCTGCTCGATGCAGGGCTGCTCGACGGCTCATGCTTGACGGTGACCGGAAAGACGATCGCCGAGAACCTCGCCGACGTGAGCGGCACCCCGCCCCGGGGCCAGGACGTCGTGCACCCGCTCGACCGTCCGATCTACGCGCACGGGCACCTCGCCATCCTGCGCGGCAACCTCGCGCCCGACGGCGCCGTCGCGAAGATCTCCGGCCTCAAGCTGCCGCGCATCACCGGACCCGCCCGCGTGTTCGAATCCGAGGAGGCGTGCCTCGCGGCCATCCTCGAGGACCGCATCCGCCCGGGCGACGTCGTCGTGATCCGCTACGAGGGCCCGCGCGGCGGCCCGGGCATGCGCGAGATGCTCGCGCCGACGTCGGCGATCATCGGCAAGGGTCTCGGCGACAAGGTCGGCATGGTCACCGACGGCCGCTTCTCGGGCGGCACCTACGGCATGGTCGTGGGCCACGTCGCGCCGGAGGCGCAGGACGGCGGCCCGATCGCGCTGGTGCGCGAGGGCGACTCGATCACCATCGACGCCGATCGCAACCTGCTGCAGGTCGACGTGTCGGAGGACGAGCTCTCGCGCCGGCGCGCGGCCTGGACCGCCCCGCCGCCGCGGTACACGAGCGGCGTCCTCGCAAAGTACGCGCGGGTCGTGTCGAGCAGCGCGCTCGGCGCGGTGACCGACTAGGCCTCGGCCGTGCAGCGCCTGGCCGGCAAGGTCACCCTCGTCACCGGCTCCGGCCAGGGCATCGGCCGCGGCATCGCGCTGCGCTTCGCGCGCGAGGGCGCGCACGTGGTGGTCGCCGAGCTGAAGGAGCATCGGGCGCGGCGTACGGCGGAAGAGATCGCCGCGGCGGGCGGCAGCGCCGTCGCCCTCGCGATCGACGTGTCGCGGCGCGAGCAGGTCGAGGACATGGTGCGCCAGACGGTCGCGCGCTTCGGACGCCTCGACGTGCTGGTGAACAACGCGCAGGGCATGCATGCACACAAGCCCTTCGAGGAGATCACCGACGAGGAGTTCGACGTCTTCCTGGTCTCCGGCCTGAAGGGGACCTTCTGGGCGATGCAGGCCGCCTTTCCGCACATGCGCGCCCAGGGCGGCGGTCGGATCATCAACTTCGTCTCGCTGAACGCCCTCACCGGTGCGCCGGGCCTCGCCGACTACAACGCGACCAAGGGCGCGATCGCGGCGCTGTCGCGCACCGCGGCGCGCGAGTGGGGCAAGCACAACATCCTGGTGAACTGCATCGCCCCGGGCGCGACCTCGAAGCGCACGCTCGAGTTCTTCGAGCGCAACCCGCAGATGGCGGAGTACATCAAGGAGCAGCGCCCGCTCGGCCGTCTCGCCGACCCCGAGGAGGATCTGGCGCCCGTGGCGGTGTTCCTCGCCTCGGACGACGGCCACTTCGTCACCGGCCAGACGTACTTCATCGACGGTGGGGCGCATCTGACATAATTCGTCCCCGTGCGGTGCTCGCTCGGCGAGCTTCGCTCGCCGTGCTCCGCTCCTCCGATGGACCTCGCGCCGCGGGCCAAGCCCGCGTCGCTCGCGAGTTCGTCCCCGTGCGGTGCTCGGTCAGAGCTTGAAGCGGCTCGGGGCGAACGCTTCGACGGCGCGCAGGTCGGCCTGCGGCACGCCGTCGCTGCGCAGCGGCAGGAAGCAGACGTGCGTCGCGCCCGCCGCGAGGTGGGCGCGGAAGCGCGCCGCGATCTTCTGCTCGTCGCCCCAGGCGACGATGTCGTCGACCAGGCGGTCGCTGCAGCCGTCGGCGAAGTCCTGATCGCCGTAGCCGAGGTCGCGCAGGTTGTTGGTGTAGTTCGGCAGCGTCGGCACGTACGTCCGCATGTACTGCCGCGCCGCGGCGCGCGCCGTCGTCGGATCGCTTTCCAGCAGGACGGCCTGTGCGACGCAGAGCCACTTGTCCGGTCCGAGGATCCTGCGTGCCCGCGCGGTGTGCTCGGGGGGCACGAAGTAGGTGTGGCTGCCCTGCGTCATCTCGGCGGCGAGCGCGAGCATCTTCGGCCTGATCGCGGCGATCACCGTCGGCGGCGGCGTCGCGGGCGCGACCGCGAGGTACGGCGCGCGCTGCATCGCCTCGAGGTATTGCCGCATGTAGCTCAGCGGCTTGCGGTAGGCGTGACCGCGCACGCCCTCGACGAGCGGCGCGTGGCTCACGCCGATGCCGAGCAGGAAACGTCCGCCGGACGCTTCGGCGAGCGTCTTCTGCGCGGCGGCCATGGTCATCGCGTCGCGCGCCCAGATGTTCGCGATGCCCGTGGCGAGCGTGATGCGCTCCGAGCGCGCGAGCAGGAAGCCGATGTGGGCGAACGGCTCGCGTCCGACCGCCTCCGGCAGCCAGAGCGCCCCGTAGCCGAGACCCTCGATACGCCGCACGAACGCCGCCGCGTCCTCCGCGGGCAGCGTGTCGAGGAAGAACCACACGCCGAGCTTGCCGATGTCCATGCCTCGCTCATATCCGCCCTGCAGGAGCCTGGCCAGACGGTCGCCTCGCCCTGCAATTGACAGCGAGGCCGCGCGGTTCATCATGAGGCTGTGCGCGCTCGTCTCACGAGCCGGAACGGAGGACCCGGCTGATGCGGGTCGCGGTGCACTGGTTCCGGCGCGACCTCCGTCTCGGCGACAACACCGCGCTCTGCGCCGCGACGCGCGACGGGGACGTCGTCGTGCCGCTGTTCGTCCTCGACGGCAGGCTGCTGCGCGCACCGAGCATCGGCGCGCCGCGCGTCGCATTCCTGCTCGACTCCCTGCGCCGTCTCGCCGACGGGCTGCGCCGGGCCGGCAGCGACCTGATCGTGCGCTGCGGCGATCCGGTGCAGGAGGTCGTGTCGCTAGCGCGCGCCGTCGGCGCAGAGGCGATCTACCTCAACGACGACTACTCGCCCTACGCACGACGGCGCGACGCGGCCGTCGCGAAGGCCGCCGCGCGCCACGGCGTCGCCGTGCACGCTCTCGAGGACCTGGTGCTGGTCGAACCGAGCGAGTGCGTCAAGGACGACGGGACGCCGTACACGGTGTTCTCGCCGTTCGCGCGGCGCTGGCGCGCGTTCGAGAAGGGCGCCCCGCGGCCACGGCCGCGCCTGAGCCGCCTGCCGAACGAGCTCCGGCGCGCCGCCGGCGGCCTGCCGCTGCCGCGCGATGCTTCGGCGCTCGGGCTGCGGCTCGATGCGAGCATCGAGCCGGGCGGCGAGGCGCAGGCGACGGAGCGGCTCGCCCGCTTCGTCGAGGAGCACCTGCCCTCGTATCGCAGCACGCGCGACTTCCCCGCGCGTGACGCGACCTCGCATCTCTCGCCGCACCTCAAGTTCGGTACGGTCTCGGCACGCACCGTGTACCACGCGGCGGCGGGGTGGATCGGCGAGGAGCTCGTGATGCTCGATCCGCGCAACCCCCGGCGCGCGCTCGAGCGCAGCGCGGCCCACCGGCTGCACGAGGGCGGCGCGTTCCTGGACGAGCTCTGCTGGCGCGACTTCTACCAGGCCATCCTGCATCACTTCCCCGCGGTCGCGACCCGGCCGTTCCAGCCTCGCTTCAAGCGCTTCTCCTGGCCGGAGCGCGACCGGGCTTTCGTCGGCGCGTGGCGCGACGGGCGGACCGGCTTCCCGATCGTCGACGCCGGCATGCGCCAGCTCGCGACCACCGGCTGGATGCACAACCGGCTGCGCATGGTGGTCGCGATGTTCCTCACCAAGACGCTGCTCGTCGACTACCGCGTCGGGGAGCGCATCTTCCTGCAGCGCCTGGTCGACGGCGACGTCGCGGCGAACAACGGCGGCTGGCAGTGGTCCGCGTCGACGGGCACCGACGCCGCGCCCTACTTCCGGATCTTCAGCCCCCTCTCGCAAGCGAAGCGCTTCGACCCCGACGGCGAGTACGTCCGTCGCTTCGTGCCCGAGCTGAGCGACGTCCGCGCGCCGCTCGTGCACGAGCCGGCGCGCGAGCCGCTGCTGCTCGCGCGAAGCGGCTATCCCCCGCCGTGCGTCGACTACGCCGAGCGGCGCGCCCGCGCGCTCGCCCTGCTCGCCCCGCGTGCCGGGCTCGCGTGACGCGCGCCGCCCGTCACGCGAGCAACGCGAGGATCTGGTCGCGCAGGCGGCCGTTGGCGCCGATCCCCGAGCCGCCGTCGATGCGGGTCTCGCCGCGCCAGTCGAAGAAGACGCCGCCCGCCTCCTCGAGGATCGGGATGATGGCCGCGATGTCCCACGGGTTGAGCCTCGGGTCGACCATCACCTCGGCTGCGCCTCGCGCGACCAGCGCGTAGCCGTAGCAGTCGCCCCAGCCGCGCTGCCGCGCGGTCGCGCGCAGCAGCCGCTCGTAGCCGGGGTAGAAGCCGCCGTAGTGCTCGGGCTTCGCGTCGCTCGTGAGCAGAGTCGAGTCGGCGAGCGAGCCGACGTCCGACACCGAGATCCGCGTGTCGTTGCACCACGCGCCCGCGCCGCGCGCCGCCCAGTAGGTCTCGCCGAGGGCGGGAAAGCCCGCGGCGCCGAGCACGCAGCGCCCGCGCTCCTCGAGGCCGAGCAGCACGCCGTAGAGCGGCACGCCGCGGATGAAGGACTGCGTGCCGTCGATCGGGTCGACGATCCAGCGGCGTCCGCTCGTGCCCGGCCGCTCGCCGAGCTCCTCGCCGAGGATGCCGTCGTCGGGAAAGGCCTCGACGAGCGCCGCGCGCAGAAGCTCCTCGGCGCGGCGGTCCGCGATCGTGACCGGCGAGTCGTCGGGCTTGCGCTCGACCGTGAGGTCGCGACGGAAGTACTCGAGGGTCAGGCGCCCCGCGGCTTCGACCGCTCGCCGCGCGACCTCGACCTCGCGTTCGTAAGCTCGCATGGCGCTCAGTCGCGCATGCGGGACGGTGCGTCGTCAAGCCGTGGGCGGCGCGTCAGTCGTAGCAGCCGTCGACGTACCAGCTCGTCTCGCCGCGCGTCGCGCCGAGCTCGCGGAACAGACGGTAGACGCCGCCGTCGGAGAGCTGGACGTCGTAGTAGTCGCGGCGGCACGGCGTGTCGCTCCACCACTCGGCGTCGATGCGCCAAGGTCCGCTGGTCACCACCGCGCGCCCGCCGAGCCCGGGCGCGCGCACGTAGGCGATGCCGCCCGCCTCGAGGAACACCTGCGCCGGGCGTGGCGGCCGGATCGCACGCAGCGCGAGCGCCGGCGCCGCCTCCCCGTCGCTCGGCCGGGCGGCGGACGGACGCCCGTCGTGCGGCGCGAACGGCAGCACCGCAAGCGCGTCGGGGCGGTGGCCCGGAGGCGGCACGGGCCGCCCGACCTTGCCCGAGCCGCACAGCGCGGCGAGGCGCGCGAGCGTCGTCGCGAGCTTCTCGGGCGGCGGTCCGGCGGGGCGGAACAGGTCGAGCTGATCGGCGCGCGGGCGATCGGGGAGCGCGGTCACGTGCACCGACTCGATCGCCGCGTGCGGCGGTGCGCCCTCGATCGCCGAGCGCACGAGCATGGTGAGCGTCTTCACGTCGCGCGTCGGCGACAGGACGCCGATGCTGCGGTCGGCGCGGCTGCCGTCCTCGAGCCCGAGCGCCACCGTCAGGCCGCTGCACGACAGGCCGAGCAGCGCGAGCCGCGACACGACGCGGTCGAGCAGGCCGCGCACGACGAACAGCAGCGCCTCGATCGAGCTCACGCCGTACTCGAGGCGCGTCCCCTCGGTGCATTCCGGCGGCACGAAGCTCGGACGCAGCGGCGAGGGGTCGCGTCCCGCGGCGACGTACCACATCCGTGCGGCCGCCGGCCCCAGGCGGCTCGCCACCTCGTCGACCGGCATCGCGGCGAAGTCGCCGCAGCGCGCGACGCCCAGGCGGGCGAGGCGCTCGGCGGCGTCGCTCCATGCGCGACGCCCGCCGGCGTCGTCGGCCGCGCCGAGCGCACGCTCGAGCGCGGCGAGGGGCAGCGGCGCGAGCCAGGCCGCGTCCTC
>JBFMAS010000426.1:0-2624 GCA_040755575.1 Thermodesulfobacteriota bacterium | reverse complement strand
TCGCCAGATAATTGTGGGCCGGCGTTCCCCCAGCAAGCGATCCAGCTGGCCAGATCATCGGCGATTCTTCCGCTCGGGAGTGTCAGCAGCCGGCACATTGGACAGCAAAGGACGCCGCCTAAATCCGTCGCCTCCGCGCAAGGTGCCTGCCACACCGCCCCGGAGCGGCCACGTTGGCGCCGCACGATCCGCGACGCTCGCGGCTCCACCGAGCGCGTCCGCCGGGCTCCGTACGGCCGACGGTCCCAGGTTGAGCACGTGCGTGTAGATCATCGTCGTGCTGACGTCCTTGTGTCCGAGCAGCTCCTGGACCGTCCTGATGTCGTAGCCGTCTTCGAGCAGGTGCGTCGCAAACGAGTGCCGGAACGTATGGCACGTCACGCGCTTCGCAACGCGCGCCGCGATGGCCGCCTCCCGCACCGCGCGCTGCAGGACGGTTTCGTGCAGATGGTGCCGCCGCCGCTGCCGGGTCTCGCGGTCGACGTACTGGCGGCTCGCCGGAAAGACCCACTGCCACCCGAGCTCGCGCCCCGCGTTGGGCAGCTTCCTCGCGAGCGCGAAGGGCAGCTCGACCCAGCCTGCCCCGGCGGCGAGGTCGGCCGCATGCTGCCGGCCGACAAGTTCGAGCTGCGCCCGCAGCGCCGGAACGACGCTCATCGGCAGCGGCGCCACGCGGTTGCGGTTGCCCTTGCCGCTGCGCACGACGATCTGCCGACGCGCGAAGTCCACGTCTTTCACCCGCAGCCGCGCGCACTCGAGCAGCCGCAGCCCCGAGCCGTACAGAAGTGTCGCCATCACGAGCGGCACGCCGTGCATCTGTCCGAGGACGAGCGCCACCTCGTCGCGCGACAGCACCGTGGGCAGTCGGCCAGGAGACTTTGCCCGGACGACGCCGTCGATCCACGGCAGCTCCATCCGCAGCACCTCTCGGTACAGGAACAGCAGCGCCGCGAGCGCTTGGTTCTGCGTCGACGCCGCTACCTTCCCCTGCACCGCCAGAGCCGAAAGGAAAGCCTCGATCTCCGCCGCACCGAGCGTTTCGGGATGTCGCTTGCCGTGAAACGCGATGTAGCGGCGGATCCAGTGCACGTACGCCTTCTCGGTCCGTATGCTGTAGTGCCGCGCCCGCACGGCCGCGCGCACGCGGTCGAGCAGCCGGGGCGGCGGCGCAGAGCCGCCCTCGCACACCCGATCGGCTGTCCATGCGACGGCAACGCTCATCCCGGATTCCCTCGAAGAAAACGATGAACGACGCGGCGCGATTTCCTAGTACGTCCGGGCGCGTCGAGCAAACGATTGCGCCGCTACTCGCTGTCGAGGCGCAACCGATTTGACTACGCGTGCAGGCGCAGGCCGCCGCGGCGGTGAAGCGTCATGACGCGCGGCACGGCGTCCATGATCCTTCGGAGATGCAACTGGACCCGAAGCGGTTCCCGGCGCGGCGATCAGCAAGCATCGCGCCGACGACATCAACGCCGAGCCGTCGTCACCCGCTCATCATGTGGGACGCCAAGCAGCGACCGTCCGCTCCAGCGGACACCTGCAGGACACGAGCCGCCCTTCGACGACGGCCGCCGTAAGTTGCAACCTCACCCTCGTCACCTCCCCGCCACATCCTCCGCCCCCGGCGCCACGAGCGGCGGCCTCACATGCGCACACGCCTTCGCCCCATTCGCCCTCTGCTCGCGCTCCTCGATGTACGCGCCAGCGATCTCGATCCGCGGCACGCCGTCGAGGCTCCGCACGACGTCCCCCATCGCGAGGACCTGGCGGCGCATGTGCTCGAAGTCGATCGCCTTCTCGCCGAACACCGGGTCGAACATCGACCAGGGTCCGGTGATCGCGGCGGTCGTCGGGATCAAGTCCGTGTGGAAGATCGTGCCGAGGCCGCCCTGCGAGCAGATCCGCGGCACCTGGGTCGGGTCGGGCGCGCCGACGCCCTGGAGGATCGCCGTCCGCGCGAGCTGGCGGTGCTGGACGGCGGCGATCGCCGCCTCGACCAGCACCGGGCTCTCCTCGGGCGCCGACCAGGCGATGGGCTCGGTGAGGCCGGTGAGCTCGAGGCGGTTGTCGGGGCCGGTCGGGAGCTGCTCGAGCGTGCCGAGGTGCTCCATGACGATCGCGAACGCGACGGTGCCCTCGTCGTAGTCCTCGTCGAGCTCCTTGCTGTAGGCGAAGAGGCCGTCGTTGGTGAAGCCCATGTGCGCGCTCGTCAGCGCGAGCTGGACGTCGCGCCGGCGGCACTCGAGTGGCAGCGTCGCGAGGTAGCGCGCGAGCGCGATGATGCCCGCCGCGCCGTTCTCCTGCACCCACGTGTTGCCGTCGGTGTTTGTATTGACGACGATGCGCTCGCGTGTCTGGCCGGGCAGCGTCGCGATGATGTTGCGCGTCCGTCCCATGTCCCAGCGCGCGCGCACGACGATGCGCGCCGTGCGGCCTTCCTCGGCGAGCTGCCGCAGCCGGTCGCCCTGCTCGTTGCCGACGAAGACGCCGGACACCTGGTAGCGCGTGCCGGTGTGCGGGCCCCAGTAGCCGCGCACCTGCTCGCCCGGGGCGTCCCAGACGAACACCAGCCCGACCGCGCCCGCCTTGCCGGCGTCGATCAGCGAGGGGTCGAAGGCGCG
>JBFMAS010000425.1:0-4575 GCA_040755575.1 Thermodesulfobacteriota bacterium | reverse complement strand
TGAAGGAGAAATCGGCCGACGACGAAAGCGCGTCCCGCGGGCGCGGCGCGGCGCGATGCGCTACGACGGACCGCCATGCCCATCGAGCGCAGCGAGCGCGTCGAGCGTGTCGAGCGTATAACGGCGCGCGACGCCGAGGCCGCGCAGCGCCGCGCCGCCGGCTGGCTGCGCGCCCGCGGGCTCGCCAGCGGCGACCGCGTCGCGATCATCGCGCAGTCATCCAGGGCCTACCTCGCGGCGGCGCTGGGCGCGCTGCGCACGGGGGTCGTCCCGGTGCTGCTCAACCCCGCGCTCGTGCCGCTCGAGCAGCAGGCCCTGCTTGAGGACGCACAGCCGGCGCTGGTCCTGCGCGACGCCGACCTGCCCGCGCTGCTCGACGGCTCGCCGGTCGACATCGCCGACGTGCCGCTGGCGCGCCCGATGCTCTACACCTCGGGCACGACCGGCAAGCCGAAGGGCGTGTGGTCGGGCGTGCTCGCCGAGGAGGACGCGCGCGCCCTGGTCGCCGAGGAGCGCGAGCTGTGGGGCTTCGCCCGCGACGACGTGCACCTCGTGGTGTCGCCGCTCCACCACTCGGCGCCGCTGCGCTTCGCGACGGGCTCGCTGCTCGCCGGCGCGGACGTCGTGCTGCTCGGCGGCTTCGACGTCGCGCGTCTCGTGCGCGCGATCGCCGAGCACCGGCCGACCTCCGCCTTCGTCGTGCCGGCGCACCTGCAGCGGCTGTTCGCGGCCGACCGCGAAGCCGCCACGGACCTGTCGTCCTTCCGCGTGCTCGCGCACGCCGGCGCGCCCTGCCCCGAGGCGCTGAAGCGCGAGGCGCTGCGCCGCTTCCCGGCGGGCTCGGTGTGGGAGTTCTACGGCTCGACCGAGGGCCAGTTCACGGCCTGCTCGCCCGACGAGTGGCTCGCGCGCCCGGGCACGGTGGGGCGCGCGCGCAGCGGACGGCGCATCGACGTCGACCCGGACGGCACCATCTGGTGCACGGTGCCGCGACACGCGCGCTTCACCTACTGGCGCGACCCCGACAAGACCGCGCGCGCCTGGCGCGGCGACGCGTTCAGCGTCTTCGACCTCGGCCGCCTCGACCCGGACGGCTTTCTGTTCCTCGACGGCCGGCGCGACGACCTCATCATCTCGGGCGGCGTCAACGTCTACCCGCTCGAGGTCGAGCGCGCGCTGCTCGCGCACCCGCGCGTACGCGAGGCGGCGGTCTTCCCGCTCGCCGACGAGCGCTGGGGTCAGATGGTGTGCGCGGCGGTGGTCGGCGACGCGGAGGCGGCGGAGCTCGAGCCCTGGCTCGCCGAGCGCCTCGCGCCCTACAAGCGCCCGAAGCGCATCGTCCGCGTCGACGAGATCCCGCACTCGCCGACCGGCAAGGTCAGGCGCGCACGGCTGGCGCTCGATCTCGGGCTCGATCGGGGGCCGTCCACGCGCGCGTGAGCCACGCCGCGAGCGCGAACAGCACGAGCAGGATCGTGCCGAGCGCGGCGCCGAACGGCCAGTTGCGCGCCGTGCCCTTGAACTGGTTCTCGATCACGTTGCCGATCATGTCGACCCGGCCGCCGCCCAGGATGTCGTTGACGGCGTAGAGGCCGAGCGCCGGCACGAACACCAGCAGCACGCCGCCCGCGACGCCGGGCGCGGTGAGCGGCAGCACGACGCGCGCGAAAGCGGCGAGCGGCCGCGCGCCGAGGTCGAACGCCGCTTCGACGAGCGAGCGGTCGAGCCGCTCGACGCTCGCGTAGATCGGCAGCACCATGAACGGCAGGAAGGTGTAGACCAGCCCGAGCACGACCGCGCCCGGCGTGTACAGCATCTCGAGCGGCGCCGCGGTCACGCCCGCCTGCAGGAGGAGCGCGTTCAGCAACCCCTCGCTCTTCAGGATCGTCACCCAGGCGTAGGTGCGGATCAGGAAGCTCGTCCAGAACGGGATCATCACCAGGACCAGCAGGCGGTTGCGCCAGCGCTCGCTCGCGCGGCCGATGGTCCATGCGACGGGGTATCCCGCGACGAGGCAGATCGCGGTCGTCAGCGCGGCGTACCCGACCGACCGCACGAGGATCCGCAGGTACGTGCCGCCGAGCGCCCTCGCGTAGTTGTCGAGCGTGAAGTCGAGGACGACCCCGCCGAGCGTGCCGCGCCGCCCGAAGCTGTAGGCGAGCATGATCGCAGCGGGCGCGACGACGAACGCCGCGACCCACGCGACGAGCGGCGCGAGCAGCAGCCAGGCCGCCGGACCCGGCGCGCGCGCTCTCTCGCTCGCGTGCGCCTGGCGGATCGCGTCACGATCGTCCGCGCGTGCGCTCCCCGCCGTCGACGGCACGTCAGCCGCCGCTCGCCTTCAGGTCGGTGACGAGCTTGTCGACCGCCACCGCCTGCTCGCCGATGTCGCGGAAGGTCGCGAGCTTCGGGTTGCCGGGCGGATAGCTGGCGGGGTTGGCGCGCTCCTCCGGCGTGAGCAGCCTGCGCGCGGCGAGGTTCGGGTTGGTGTACGGGAAGTCGAGCGAGATCCGGCGGCTCACCTCCGGACGCAGCACGTAGTTCATGAACGCGTGCGCCGCGTCGGGGTTCGGCGCGTCGGCCGGGATCGCGAGGCTGTCGACGAACTCGTGCGCACCTTCCTTCGGCAGCACGTAGCGGAACTTCGGGTGCTCGTTGTGGAGCAGCGCCGCCTCGCCCGACCAGACGATGCCGAGGTCGACGTCGCCGTTCAGCAGCGCGGTCTTCGGGCTGTCCGAGTCGAACACCTTGACCAGCGGGATCCAGCGCGCGAGCAGCGGCCGAACCCTGGCGAGCGTCCCCGCATTGACGTCGTTGATCGGGATGCTCAGCGTCGCGAGCGCCCAGCTCACCATCTCGCGCGGGTCGTCGAGCACCACGATGCGCCCCTTGAACTTGTCCTGGAAGACGTCGCGATAGCCCTCGACGTCGTCCCGGACCCGCTCGGTGTTCACCACGATGCCGACCGTCCCCGCCATCCACGGGACGGTGTACCTCTGCTCCGGGTCGTGCGGGCGGTTCTTGTACTCGGCGCCGACGTTCGCGAAGTTCGGGATCTTCGACCAGTCGAGCGGCCGCAGCGCCTTCTCCCTGATCAGCGCCTCGACGGCGTACTCGGACGGCTGTACGAGGTCGTACCTGGTCGCGCCCGACATCAGCTTGGCGAGCATCTCCTCGTTCGAGCCGTAGGTCTCGTAGTTGACCCTGATGCCGGTCTCCTCGGTGAAGCCGTCCAGCACGCTCTGTGGGACGTACTCCGACCAGCCGAACAGGTTGAGCTCCGGCGGCGCGCTGCTCCTCGTGCACGCGGCCATCGCGAGCGTGGCGCCGAGCGCGAGCAGCAAGCAGACGGACCTCATCGCGACGGTCCTTGCGCGACGGGCCCTCCGTCCGGGCGTCCGCGACGCTCGCCTCGCCGCCGATGCCGGCGCGCGAGCTCGCTCGCGACGACGAGCCCGACGCTCGACAGCACGAACACGGTGGAGATCGCGTTCAGCGTCGGGTCGAGGCCCTTCCGCACGCGCCCGAAGATCTCGAGCGGCAGCGTGCGCGTCGCGGCGCTCGCCGTGAACCAGGTGACGATCAGCTCGTCGAGCGACAGCGTGAAGGCCATCAGCGCGCCCGCGACGATCGCCGGGGCGAGCTGCGGCACGACGACGCGCGCGAACGCACGCGCGCGCGTCGCGCCCAGGTCGAGCGCCGCCTCCTCGAGCGAGGGGTCGAGGTCCGCGAGCCGCGCCTGCACGGCGACCATGACGAACGGCACACAGAAGGTGACGTGCGAGATCACGACGGTCGTGAAGCCGAGGTCGAGCCGGACGACGACGAAGAGCAGCAGCAGGCTCACGCCGAGGATCACCTCGGGCACGACCATCGGCGTGAAGATCAGCGCCTGCAGCCAGCGCGCGGCGGGGAACCGATAGCGGTGCAGCAGCCAGGCGGCGGCGCTGCCGAGCGCGACCGAGAGCAGCGTCGTCACGAGCGCGACCAGCAGGCTGTTCTCGAGCGAGCGGACCAGCGAGGCGTCGCGCCAGATCGCGGCGTACCAGTCGAGGGTGAAGCCCTCCCACAGGACGTTGAGCCGCGAGCGGTTGAACGAGTACGCGATGAGCACGGCGAGCGGCAGGTAGAGGAACAGCACCACGAGCCCGGTCCAGGCGCCGAGCAGCCCGCGCATCCACCGCGTCACGGGGCGGCCTTATATCGATCGCGCGCGCGTGCGTACAAACGAGCGCGCGGGCGGGCCGCGCGTCGCCGTCAAGCCACGTGGTCGAGGAGCGCCACCTTCTCGCCGGGCGCCGGCAGCTCGGCGAGCCGCGCGCGGAGCGGCGCCATGTCGCCCGCGCGCTGGTGCACGCCGTACATCGCGTAGAGCGCGTCGATCATCGTCCGCAGCTCGCCGCCGGACAGCGCTTGGCGCGCCTCGTGCCCGACGTCGCGCACCAGCAGCAGGAGCGGCAGCGGCGCGAGCCCGCTCGCGTCGATCGCCTCGGCGGCGCGGAAGTCCGGCTGCAGGTACGCGACACGGCGCGGATCGACGACGCGGAAGCCGGCCCGCACGTAGCGCGCGACGCG
>JBFMAS010000424.1:0-2839 GCA_040755575.1 Thermodesulfobacteriota bacterium | reverse complement strand
CGTGCGCCGCTCGTCCTCGCGCCGCTGCTCTGGACGTCGGTCGAGTTCCTGTTCCCGAACCTCTTCCCGTGGCGTCTCGGGCACTCGCAGCGTGAGGTCGTGGTCCTGCTGCAGAGCGGCGATCTGGCCGGGCCGTACCTGCTGTCGTTCGTCATGGCGTGGTTCGCGGCGGCGCTGGCGCGCCTGCCCCGGCTCCGGCCGCTGGTCGCGCCGGCGGTCGCGATCGGGCTGCTGCTCGTCTACGGCGCGTGGCGCATCGGGCAGGTGACTACCGCGCTCGCGAGCGCACCCGCGTTCCGCGTCGGCGTCGTGCAGGGCAACCTGGCGCTCGACGAGAAGCGCGCTCCGGGCGCGTACGAGTCGAACGTCGCACGATACAGGCGGCTTTCGGCTTCGCTCTCGCCCGCACCGGACCTGCTCGTCTGGCCGGAGACGGTCGTCGCCTGGGGCATCCCGGTCGAAGCCGCGACGCTGAAGCGCATCGATCCTTACCCGGATGCGCCGGCGCCGCTGCTGTTCGGCGCGGTCGCGTATCGCGAGCTCGGCCGCGAGACGGAGTTGTTCAACAGCGCGTTCCTGCGGCGACGCGACGGCTCGATCGGCGGCCGCTACGACAAGATCATCCTGATGCCGTTCGGCGAGTTCATCCCGCTCGCATCGCTCTTCCCGTCGCTCAAGCAGCTGAGCCCGAACACCGGCGACTTCCGTGCGGGCACCGGGCCGGTCGTCATGCCGGTGAGCGACCAGGCTCGGATCGGCGCCCTGATCTGCTACGAGGATCTGCTGTCTGGCCACGTACGGCGCACCGTGGCCGCAGGGGCGACCCTGCTGGTCACGATCGCGAACGACGCCTGGTTCGGCGATAGCGCCGCGCTGCACGAGCACGACACGCTGGCCCTCTGGCGAGCGGTCGAGAACCGGCGCTACCTCGTGCGCGCGACCAACACCGGCCTTTCCTCGGTGATCGACCCGGTCGGACGCAGCGTGCTGACGCTGCCGACCCAGACGGCGACCGCGGACGCCGCGACCGTCCACCTGCTCACGGACGAGACCCCGTACCAGCGTTTTGGAGATCTCTTCGGCTGTACCCTACTGGCGGTCGCAATTTCGGTTCTGGTATATTGCCGCCGGCTTTGATCGTGCATCGGCGCACGACGTTGCAGCGTCGGGTCGTAAGCCCGTGGCACGTTGGCAGGTTTTCTGGCGTCCAAATTGCTCTAGCGCGGCGAACTCCTGCTCGCGGCACTCTCGCACACGGGGACGGACGACCTCCTGAAGCCACGGGTTCTGGCCGGTAGCGATCGCCAGACGCGCGCGACGGTGCGCGTGGGTTCGAAGGTGAGTCTGGGGACGGCGAGACGCGCATGTATCTGAGCTTCTACGGCCTGGCCGAAAAGCCCTTCAGCCAGACGCCCGACCCCAAGTTCCTCTACTGGAACGACGCCTACCGCGAGACCATCGCGAGCCTGCGCTACGGCATCCAGGAGCGCAAAGGCTTCGTCACGATGATCGGCGAGGCCGGCACCGGCAAGACCACCCTGCTGCGCAAGCTGCTCGACGACCTCGGCCCGGACGTGGTGTCGGTCTTCCTGTTCAACCCGAACGCGACCTTCGAGGAGATCCTCGAGTACACGCTGAGCGAGCTCGGCATCCCGGCAGCGTCCGGACGGAAGCTGGCGATGCTGCAGCGGCTGAACGACTTCCTGCTGGCCGCGTTCAACGAGGGCAAGAACACCATCCTGGTGATCGACGAGGCGCAGGACCTCGAGACCGACGTGCTCGAGTCGCTTCGCCTGCTGTCGAACCTCGAGACGGCGAAGGAGAAGATCCTCCAGATCGTCCTCGCCGGGCAGCCGGAGCTCGCCACGCGCCTCGCGCAGCCGAACCTGCGCCAGCTCAAGCAGCGCATCGCAGTGCGCTGCCGGGTCGAGCCGCTCGGGCGCCACGAGCTCGCCGAGTTCATCGCGACACGGCTCACCGTAGCGGGCGGCAGGCCGGACCTGTTCGCGCCGGAGACGCTGGAGCCGATCTGGAGCTTCGCGCACGGCATCCCGCGTCTGGTCAACACGGTGTGCGACAACGCGTTGCTCGTCGGGTATGCGCTCGGCCGCAGCACCATCGACGCCGCGGTGGTCGACGAGGTGGTCGCCGACCTCGGCAAGCTCGACGCGCCGATCGCGCCTGCGGGGCCGGCAGCCGTCGTCGCGCAGAGCGTCTCGCCGCCGGGCCCGTCGGGCGTCGCGCCGGACGCCCCGCCGCCTGACGAGGCCGCGCCGCCATCCCGCGTGGCGCAGCCGCCGCCCGGACCCGGCGCGCCGACGGTCACGCAGCGGCAGCCGGTGCGCGGCGCTGCGGCGCACGCGACGCACGCCGAGCAGGCCCGCCCGGGGCCGCGGACTGCGGCCCTGGCCCCGGCTGAGCCACGCCGGCGACGCGGGGCGGCGGCAATCGCCGTGGCCGCAGTGCTGCTGCTCGCGCTAGCCGTGGGCTGGCTCGCGGGTGCCTTCGACGCGCTGCCGCCGCGCGTCCGCGGCTGGCTCGTGGCTGGGGGAATCGAAGTCCCGGGCTCCGCACCGGCCCCGGTCGCCGAGCCTCCGGTGGCGCGGGCGGCGGAGCGTCCAGTCGCTGCGGCGCCAGCCGCACCCGACGTTCGGCCGGACGCCACGGCCGTCCGCGCCCCCGAGGAGTCGACCGCGCGCGGCGCCGGACCCGTTCCGATCGCAGGCCCACCGCCGGAAGCCGTCGCGGAGGAAGCCTCGAGCGCACCGCCCGCGGCCGACGAGGACAGCGGCGCGAGCGACGAGAGCCTTGTCCCCGGCGAGCAGGTCGCCGCCCCGCC